>NZ_CAAAFT010000248.1:0-3906 GCF_900634765.1 Candidatus Protofrankia californiensis
CGTTCCGCTCCAGGCGGCGCGTCGTGCCCTGGAACGCAGGCAGTACGTGGTTGGCGAACAGGTGGTAGTGCTCCTTCTTCGCCGACCACGGCGCCCAGTTGTGGTCGAACAGCAGCATCGCGCCGAAGCCGCCCTTCGACTGCTCCCAGAGCCGCTCGATCTGGTTGATGGCGTCCTCGTAGGTGCCGATGACGCCGGTGCCGCTCTCGACGACCCACTCGATGCGTTCCTTGGTCGTCTCGCCCTCGACCTTCATCTGAGGCGTCGACGCGGTGTGCTGTAGGTAGTCGCACCAGGCGTCGATGCCGTGCTCGACGTCCTTGAGCGCCTGGTCGCGTGTCGCCGCGATGTGGAAGGGAGCCACGAGCCGCCAGCGGCTGCGGTCCGGCGTGTGACCGAACTCTGCCGCCCGCTCGGTGAGCGTGCCCCAATGGTGGCCGACGGCGTCGAACCCGCCGGCGCTGGTCGCGCCGATGGAGATCATGCCGAGGTCGTGCTTGCCGGCCAGCCGGGGGCCGGACGGGCTGACGATCGCCGCCGTCGCCACCTCGAACAGGGGGTTCGTGTACGTGTCGAGCTGCAGGCGGGCCTCTACGAGCTTGTAGCGGGGCGTCTCGATGGTCAGCGGCTCATCCTCGGTGAGCAGGTGCATGAGGACCGCGGTGTCCTGCTCCAAGGCGTCCCGCTGCTCGCTCGCCTCGATGCCGATCATGTTGGCGTCCGTGCTCAGCGCGCCTGGCCCCAGACCCAGCATGGCGCGTCCCCGGGTCAGGTGGTCTAAGAGCACCATCCGGTCGGCTACCCACAACGGGTTGTGGTAAGGCAGCGACAGCACGCCGGTTCCCAGCCGGATGGCCTTGGTCAGGTTTGCCACGTGCGCGATGAACATCAGCGGGTCGCCGATGGGTTCGACGCCGCACGAGTGATGTTCGCCGAACCACGCCTCCTCGAAGCCCATGTTGTCCATGAGCTGGACGATTTCGACGTCTCGCTGGAGCGAGTAGGTCGGGTTCTGTTTCACGGGCACGTGATGCGGTGGGACGAACGCGCCGAAACGTAGCCGCCGACGGGTCATGTCAGGTGCTCCTCTCTGGGGTGTGCCCCCAGGGTCACGGTTGCGACGTCGGTCACACCGGCGCCCGCAGGCAGACCACCACGTCGGGAGGGAGTATGTCAACGTTTAAGTTGACGAGAGATCATGGACTCTCAATGTCGTCGACGCCGACGTTGACCCGATCACCGTTACCCTCTAACGTCAACGTTCATGTTGATGACATGGGTGGTGCGGACGCGTCCTGTGCGCCCGGGCCCGCGAAGGACGGGTCATGAGCCTCACGGGGCGGACGGTCGGCGTGACGCTGGCGGGACCGGGACGGGCGTGCCCGCGGCGAACCGCGCGCACCGTCGCCGTCCCGGCAGACGGCGCCGCGCGCGAGTGGCTTCGCCGACCGGGCCGCGTCTTCCCGCTCCGAGCGCGTGCGGGAGGGGCCCACGTACGAGCCGGACCGACCGAGACCCCCGTCGACCTCGTTCGCGCGTGTCAACGCTAACGTTTACAAGTCTGGTCGGGGAGATCCACGTTCGTTCCGTGATCTTGCAAGCTATCACAGGAGAGACATGACGCAGCGTGACAGAACGACCTCGTCTCCCGACTCCCCGGTCGACGTCATCGTGGTGGGTGCCGGGTTCGCCGGCCTGGCCCTGCTTCGTTCGTTCCGGGACGAGCGCGGGCTGACTGTCACGGTGATCGAGGCCGGCGACGACATCGGCGGCGTCTGGTACTGGAACCGCTACCCCGGGGCCCGGTGCGACGTCGACAGCACCGACTACTCGTACTCCTTCTCGCCGGAGCTGGACGCGACCTGGGACTGGACCGAGCGCTACGCCGCTCAGCCGGAGATCCTGAGTTATATCCACCGCGTGGCAGAGCTGTACGACCTGCGCCGCGACATCACCCTCGGCGTTCGGGTCACCGAGGCCGTGTACGACGAGCAGGCCGATCTGTGGGTGGTACGAGGCGACGACGGGTCGGTCGTCTCGGGTCGCTACCTGGTGATGGCCACCGGCTGCCTGTCCGCTGTGAAGCGCCCCGACCTCCCAGGTGTCGAGGACTTCACGGGAACGGTCCTCCACACCGCAGATTGGCCGAAGGACAAGGTCGACCTCGTGGGCAAGCGGGTCGGGGTGATCGGCACCGGGTCGTCCGGCATCCAGGTCATCCCCGAGATCGCCCCGGTCGTCGCGGAGCTGGTGGTCTTCCAGCGGACACCCACCTTCAGCGTCCCGGCGCACCACTACGTGCTGACCGACGCCGATCGGGCAGCCATCCGCACCGAGCTCCCCGCCCGGCGCGAGCGGCTCAGGCGCTCGTCGACGGGGCTCTCGGTGCCTGCCAACCCGCGGTCCGCCCTCGAGGTCACGGACGAGGAGCGGCAGGCGTACTACGAGGAGCAGTGGAACTCGGCGGGCTTCGGTTTCCTGCTGGCCTACTCGGACCTGCTGATCGACCAGGCGGCGAACGACACCGCGGCCGACTTCATCCGAGGCAAGATCGCGGAGCGGGTCGACGACCCGGCCACCGCGGCGCTGCTCAGCCCGCGCACCTACCCTTACGGGGCCAAGCGCCCGTGCGTCGACACGGGCTTCTACGAGACGTTCAACCGGCCCAACGTCACCCTCGTCGACATCTCCGCCTCTCCGCTGGTGAAGGTAACTGAGACGAGCCTGCACACGACGACGTCGGAGTACGGGCTCGACGTGATCGTCTTCGCCACCGGTTTCGACGCCATGACCGGTTCGCTGCTGCGACCGGACATCCGCGGCAGGGGCGGTCAGCCACTCCGCCAGCACTGGGCGTCCGGACCCCTCACCTATCTGGGACTCGCCTCAGCCGGGTTTCCCAACATGTTCGTGGTCGCCGGCCCGGGCAGCCCGTCGCTGCTCGGCAACGTGATGGTCTCCATCGAGCAGCACGTCGAGTTCCTCGCCGACCTGATCATGTCGTCACGGGCGGCGAAGACCCCGGTGATCGAGGCCGAGCCGGAGGCCGAGGCGGCGTGGGTCGCGCACGTGAACCGGCTTGCCCAGGGCACGCTCTACCTGGCCGCCGCCTCGTACTACCTGGGCGCCGAGGTGCCGGGCAAGCCCCGTGTCTTCATGCCCTATGCCGGCGGGCTGCGGCGCTACCGCAGGGAATGCGAAGAGGTCGCCGCCGACGGCTATCGCGGGTTTCGCCGCACGTCCACGGCAGAAGGGAACTAGATCATGCATGCTGACATGCGGCAGCCACGCTTACTGTGTATCGGCGGCTCGACGAGGCCCGGTTCGAGCTCCGAACAGGCCCTGAGGGTGAGCGCCGCCGCGGCACGCGCCGCGGGAGCCTCGATCGACGTGATCGCGAGCCGAGACCTGATGCTACCGATCTACGACACCGAGACCAGGGAGCGTTCGCCCCGGGCTGTCCGCCTGGTCGAGGCCGTGCGGGAAGCGGACGCCGTCATCGTCGCGTCGCCGGGCTACCACGGCGCGATCTCCGGAATGATAAAGAATGCGCTCGACTACATCGAGGACCTTCGGGACGCCGAGCGGCCCTACCTCGACGGCGTTCCCGTCGGTTGCGTGGCGGTGGCGTACGGGTGGCAGGCGACGGTCTCCACCCTGGCCGGCCTGCGAGCGACCGTCCATGCGCTCCGGGGATGGCCGAGCCCGCTCGGCGCGGCGATCAACGTCTCGAACCGAGTCTTCGACGAGAACGGTGAATGCGTCGACGACCAGACCCGCTTCCAGCTCGAGACCGTCGCGCGGCAGGTCGTCGCGTTCGCCGAGCGACAGAGCCCGGTGGGCCTGGCCGCGACGGGGCTGTAGCCGGCCGCGGCCGTGGGCCGGCTGGAGGGGTCTGTTGCGTTC
>NZ_CAAAFT010000249.1:0-2618 GCF_900634765.1 Candidatus Protofrankia californiensis
ACCGAGGCCACTGAGGAAATTCATCATCACGTCGAGGTGCGTCATGCGGTCCTCGGCGATCCGGACACCCGATGCGCTGGTGGCCACCACCACCCAGTACATGTTCAGCACGGTGTAGTAGCGCAGCCGTTCCGGGTCTACGGAGAGGCCCGAGAGGCGTTCGTACTCCGCGATAAAGGTCTCCGCGTCGACGAGGCCGCTGCAGAGAAAACGGCCCTCGTCGTCCAGGTGGCCCCAGCCGCCGAGCATCGCGTACGCCAGGTCGTGGTGCCGATCGCCGAGGTGGCCGAGCTCCCAGTCGAGGATCGCCGTGATCTCGCCCGTGTCCTCGTCGAACAGGAAGTTCCCGTTGCGGTAGTCGCCGTGCACGATCGAGATCCGGTCGATCGGCGGGCGGTTGTCCCACAGCCACTGGCGGGTCAGCATGACCGTCGGGTGCGGCTCGAAGGAGTCCTCCTCCCACACCCGGTCCCACATCCCGAGCCGCCAGTCGACCCCCTGCGTCGTGCCGGCCGCCGGCACCCCGAAGGCGTCCAGGGCGACGGTCGACGGGTCCAGGGTGTGCAGCGTGGCCAGGTGGGCGACGAACTGGGGGGCGAGCTTGGCCCGCAGCTCCGGCCCGTAGGCCGTGCCGAGCCCGGACGCCTTGCGCTCGCCCTTTGTCGGCGCGGCGACACCACGGGCGAAGCCGCAGACCATCGCGGGCTCGCCCAGCTCGGCGCGGTCCTGGGTCACCCAGTAGGCGCGCGGCACGGGCAGGATGCCGTCGAGGGCCCGCAGGAGCTGGAACTCGCGAACGCGGTGCGTCTCCACGACGGAGGCGGGCGGGTTCATCCGCAGCACCATTCGGTCGCGGCGCGGCTCGCCGTCCTCCGTCCACTCGAGGTCGAAGCTGAACTGCTCCTTCGACGCGCCGCCCGGCAGCCGGGCGAGGCCGCTGATGGTGAAGGGGCCGTCCAGCCGGTGGGCGAGGAAGGCGTGGAGGCGCTTGCTGATGTCCTCCACGCTGCGGGCGGTGTGCACGTCGTGCCCCCGGCGTCGCAGCTTCGTGCTGAGGACCTCATCGACGGTCGGTTCGACGGGGTGGCGCCGACGCAGCTCCTCGATGCGCCGCTCCACGCCCTCCGAAGCACTCGTGATCGCGTGTTCCGTGATGACCATGGCCGGAAGTTAACACCGGCCATTTCGGGCACAACAGAGTAGAAACCTACTCTGTCTGGGCGCAGACGAGCGGGCGTCCGCGGACGAGTGCGGGGACGACACGCGCGGCGCGTTGCCCGTCGGCGCGGTCAGCGGAGAAGGCGCGCCAGGTCGGTCCGCCGGGACACGCCGAGCTTGTGGTACACGCGCTGCAGGCGGTTGCCGACGGTCCGCACGGATAGCTGCAACTCGGCCGCGATGTCGCGGTCGGTGTGTCCCGCCGCGGCCAGCAGCGCCGTCTCACGTTCGGCGTCGGTCAGCCGCACCCGCGACTCGATCGGCGCGAGCGCTGGGGTGACGGCGCCCTCGCAGCGCGCCGCGAGCACCGCCGCCCGGTGCAGCCCGGCATCCGCACGGCGGACGTCGCCTGCCCGGCGCCAGGCGACCGCAGCGTCGGCGGCGGCCTCGGCGGCCAGCAGCTCGGCGTCGAGGTGTTCAAAGGTCGTGGCGGCCACGTCGAGCGCGAGCGGGTCCTCCTCGGCGAGGGCAACGACGTGCGCGGCCCGCGCTGCGACGAGGTCGCCCTCCAGCTCCCGGGCGAGCGCAACGAGGTGGTCCACGACCTGGCGCGGCGCCCCGAGCCTGCCGATGTCGTGGAGCGCGGCTGCTGCGCCGGTGCGGTCGCCGATCTGCTCGCCCACCTGAGTCGCGCGGGCGAGCAGCTCGCGGCCCTGAGCGATCCGCCCCTCGGCCACGGCCGTCCACGCTTGGGCCGCGAGGTGGTCGGTCCAGCTCCACCGCGGCTGCTCGATCCCGAGGGCGTCGATGGCCGCGAGGGAGCGCCGCGCCTCCGCGGCGTCGCCGGCGAGGGCCTGCGCCTGGGCCAGGAGTGAGAGCAGCGTATGTCGGACCCCGACCCGCCCGAGCCGATGCAGCAGGGTCGCCGCCTCCCGAGCGTCACGGGTCGCGGGGCGGACGTTGCCGCGATCGCGGACGGTGCGCGACAGGTTCCAGAGGAACCAGGCCCGAGCCTCGCTGCTGCCTTCGTCAAGGCCGCGTTGGTGCTGCTCGCGGGCCAGCCGCTCGGCGTCCGCGAACCGACCCGCCTGCACGAGGACCTCACAGCGGGCGTGGAGGTTGAACCACGGGTACCAGTCGTCAGGTTCCGTCAGGGCGACGCCGGCCGCATACGCGCGGTCCGCCACATCCAGACCCTCGCGTAATCGGCCGAGGCGCCCGAGGCCGAACGCGCCCACGACGCCCATCCACACGAGCGACCGTCCCTGCGCCCCGGTCAGCAGCGGCTCCAGGACGCGCACCGCGGCCCGCGGCCCCTCGCTCCCCAGCACCAGCCCGGCGCGGTGGCTCGAGACCTCCGTCCGCAGGCCGGCATCGGCGATGGCCGCCTCCGCCTCCTCGGCGACGCGTAGTCCGTCCTGCATCCGGCCGAGCGAGAGCCACAGGACGTCGATCCGGGC
>NZ_CAAAFT010000250.1:0-13141 GCF_900634765.1 Candidatus Protofrankia californiensis
CGTCGGCGGCATCCGGCCCGCTCGACGATGGTGGCGAGGGAGCGGGCCATCGCGCCGACCCGCACGGCTGATGTCTGCGCCCGCAGCACGTCTGCGTAGATGGGATGGCCGAGACGAATCTGCAGACGGCGGCTGTCGAACGCACTGACAAGCAGGCCCTCCTGCTCCAGCTCCTCGACCAGGCGCTCGGCGGCCAGTGCGTCGAGCTCCGCGCCCCCGAGCGGTTCGCCGTAGGCCGTCAGCTCCAGCAGCGCTCGGGCGTCGGGGGAGAGGCCGGCCAGGCGGGCGTCGACGAACTCGACGATCCGGTCCGAGGGCGCCGGCGCTCCGGTCATCCGCCACACCCCACCGTCGCGGACCAGGGTGCCGTCCGCCAGCGCGCCACGCACAAGCTCCCGGAGGAACAGCACGTTGCCCTGGCAGCGAGCGGTTAGCTCGGCGACGGCGGCACGGTCGACCTGATCCCCCAGGACCGCTGTCAGCAGGTCGTCGATGACGCTGTCGGCCAGATCGCTCAGGCGGAGCCGGATCGCGAGGTCGTCCTTCCACAGCGAGGTCACCGCCGCGGGCGTCGGCTCTCCCGTCCGGACCGTGGCAACCACGAGCACGGCGTCCGCCGACACGAGCTGCTGGATCAGGCCCGCCGACGCCTCGTCGAGCAACTGCGCGTCGTCGACGAACAGCAGCAGGCGGCCCACGCCGCCACGGTTGACGAGGGCGTAGGCCGTCCGCCGCAGCAGTCCCTCGAACGAGTCCGCCGGTCCGATCCCGTCCGTCGGCTCGGGCGCGGCTAACAGGGGTGCGAAGGCCCCGAACGGAGTCCGCGCCACGGAGCGCGTCGCCGTCACCCAGCGCGCCTCGCGGCCGGCCGCAGCGGCGATCCGCATCGCCTCGCGGGCCAGGCGGGTCTTACCGACGCCGGCGGCGCCGACGATGATGACGCTGCGCGGTGCCGCACCGGTGAGGGCGCGGGTCAGCACGTCGAGTTCGGCGTCCCGGCCGATCAGGGGCCAGGCGTCCGGGGGCAGGCCGGCGGGCGCGGGCGATGGTCGGCCGGTGACCGCCCGCTGTCCACGATGCATCGGACCCACCCCCTCTGCTTCGTTGCGCGAGGCCCCTACGGCGACGATGTTCTCACGTTGTCCGCCCGCGGGATCCGGTCCGTGACCGGAACCCGTCCGTAGGCCCTGACCAGGGCTTCTGCGCTGCGCGTCAGCGCACCAGGCGATCTATACGCCTTCCGTCCAACCGTGGCGGGCACGGGGTGGCTGGTGTGGCCGGGTTCGGTGGCGGCGGATGAGTGGGCGGTGCCAGCGCAGGATCCTTTCCGGGCGGACCAGCGGGATCGGCTGTGAGGTGCGGGGCGAGGAACTGACGTTCGCGGACCGGGAAGAGATCTCCAGGGGATTGGCGGGGGCTTTTTGATTACCGCGTGGTCCAGGAGATGGCAAGGGCGGGCCTACCGATTCTCACCTGCGACGCCACAACGTCATAGGCGGTCTGGGAAGTATGGCGGCAGAGGCCGTCGCCGAGTCTGGCTGCGGTGTTCTCTTCCGGCGGATCGGCATTCTCGACAGATACAGTACGTGCCAGGGCGATGTCATTTACCAGCGAAGAGAGGTCGGCTTCCCTGGTATCGATGAGATCCGTCGCTGGCTGAAGGAACACGCGAAATGACACGTGAAGTCGTCATCGTCGACCGCGAGTGCGGCCGTCTCCTAGCCAGATCACTTGCCTGGCGGCACCAGACCTATAGCAGTGCCCGCAGGTCTTCTACGGTCAGGCCCGCGTCCACGAGTATCTGACGAAGCGTGCCCTTGGGCACGTCGCGGCCGGCGTGAACGGGAACGGTGACGTCATGTCCATCGGGGTCAGGATTACGGAGCCGGTGATGGCTGCCTTTGACCCGGATCAACTCGAAGCCAGCCTTCTGCAACGCTCTGACGACGTCCTTGCCGGGCACCGACGGGGACCGGCAGCATCAAGCGACGTCGACCATGATAGTGAGCTCCTCTGGAGCGCCGTCATCCTCGAGAACCATGACGACGGCATCACGCAGATCCGCCAGCGCCTCTTCCCGGGTGTCCCCACTGCCGTTGCACCCGACGCGACCGACATAAGCGTGGGCACACCAGATACCGTCCTCGTCCTGCCCCACCGAGTAGGGGATGTGCACCGCCCGGCCCATGGTCGTCAGGATACGCCGCGCACCAGTTCTCGGCGGCGCCGTGCACTGCGCCTGCCCGATCGGAGAGCCGGGTCGGTGTCTCCAGCCAGATCGGTGGTTGCAGGCCTCCAGCGGCCCGGCCGCTGGCCTTGCTGTCGGAGACACCTCGATCTCCGCCGTGCAAGGCCAGGTGCCGGGTGCCAGGCATCACCCGAAACGGACGGGCCGACAGCTGGAACGACCAGGGGGCGAACCGGCTCTGCCGGCCCACTCCTGGCAGGGGCGGCTGTGGATGGACGGCCGCGATCGGCTCGACCGTGGTGGGTGCCCACCAGCACGCCGCCGGTGTACGGCGCGCCCCCGTACCAGGACATCGCGCCTGAGCGTCTGGCGTCGGCGGTGTTGTCGGCCCGCACCCTGAGGGCTACGTCGCATGACGAGAAATCCGACGTCGACAAGCCGATCAGGGAAGGGATGCGCTGGGTCGTTCCCCTGGCGGGCTGGCCACGAAGATTCCCCTGGCTGCCGACAGTCGCTGCCGGCCCCTGGCGTGGGTGACCAGCGTCGGGCAGCGCCACGACAGCCTCGGGTGCGCACCGGTGACGGCGACCATCTGGATGTCGTGTCGTGGCGCGGTAGGCCCGGGATCCGTCCCGGTCAGGTCGTGGCCGGTACGGCGTGCTCCAGCAAGGTGGATCCGTCTCCACCTGCGACGACGCACGATCGAGGCGACTGTCCCCGAGCCGGCCGGGCCGGTCAGGAACAGGGTCCGGCGCGGATGGTGAGGTGGACGGCCACCTGTCTTTGACGCTGAGGCCGACGCGCTGCGCAACGTCGTCGCATGTGCCGTCAACAGGCTTCAGGAACACCGGCCGTTTCTCGATCCCGGCGGGCACGACACGTGCCGTACCCGCTCGGACACCTTCGGGTCTCGAGGGAATCTCGGGGACGACCCGCGAACGATCAATAGATTCCCACCGCACGCACGTGCGGAAGACGGGCTAATGGGTGGGCGCGGTGGGAACGTTCACACGGGGATAGACGTCGCCACGTCCGGCGGCAAGCCTGTCCGTGGGCAGCCGGATGCGGGTGCCGTCCCGCACCCCGGGTGGATGCGGGAGGACTCAGCTTTTTCTGAGGCCGTCACATTTCTGAGACCGTCACAAACGATCTTCGGAAAAGAATTCGGGCTGGCGCACCGTTCCCTGCCGTACGCGTTCGCTCTCACCGGCGAGCCGTCACACGAGGTGTTCTGCGAGCTGACCGCGCCGGGTGGCGGGACATGGCGGTACGGGCCGCCGAACGCCGAGTCCACCGTCACCGGTCCGGCCGGCGACTTCTGCAGCGGGAACCCCCTGGTTCCAGGATCAGCGGTGTAGATCGACCGCATGCGTGCCGTGGGACGCGGACGCGGTCCCGGCGGGTGCGACGGGGTGTTCGCGCTGGTCGGGCACGGTCGTCCGGTCGATGAGTTGCTTGCCCTCGACGTCGATGTCGGGCAGGAGTCGGTCCAGCCATGCCGGCAGCCACCAGGCGCGTCGTCCCAGCAGGGACATCACCGCCGGTACCAGGGTCATCCGTACGACGAACGCGTCGACAAGCACGCCGAAGGCGAGCGCGAAGCCCATCGACTGGATGATTGCCTGGTTGGACAGGATGAACCCGGCAAAAACGCTGATCATGATGATCGCGGCTGCGGTGACGACCCGGGCGCTGTGCCGGAAGCCGGTGACCACCGCGTCATCCGCTTCGAGGCCGTGGACGAACTCTTCACGCATCCGGGTGACCAGGAATACTTCGTAGTCCATGGCCAGACCGAACAGGACACCGATGAGGAAGATCGGCAGGATGCTGACGATGGGACCGGTCGTCTCGACACCGAAGAGGTTTATCAGCCAGCCCCACTGGAACACGGCCACGACCGCACCGAAGGTGGCGACGACGCTGAGCAGGAATCCCGCGGTCGCCTTCAGCGGCACGAGGATGCTGCGGAAGACCAGGACGAGCAGCACGAACGCCAGGCCGACGACGACCGCGAGGTAGGGCAGGAGGGCGTCGGAGAGCTTCTCGGACACGTCGATGTTGATCGCGGTCTCGCCGGTGATCGAGGTGCTGGCGCCGGTGGCGGTCTTGATCGTGTCTGCCTGGCCGCGGATGGTGTGCACCAGATCCTCGGTGGCGGCCTCGCTCGGTCCGGAGGTGGGGGTCACAGAAAGCGTCGCGGTGTCGCCCGCGCGGTTGAACGTCGGCGCGGTCACCGTGGCCACGCCCGGCAGTCCGGCGACGGTACGGGAGACCTGCTCGACCGCCGCGTGCGGATCGGCGCTGGACGAGCTGTCCACCACCAGCAGGAGAGGACCGTTGAAGCCTGCTCCGAACCCGGCGGTGAGCTGGTCGTAGGCCTTGCGCTGGGTGCTGTCCGGCGCGGCCGTGCTGTCGGTGGGCAGGCCGAGCCGCAGATCGGTCGCGGGTACGGCCAGCAGGCCCAGGGCCAGGACGGACAGCGCGACGGCGACGCCGCGACGCCGCACGATCAGGCGTGACCACCGCTCGCCCATCGTGGGGGCGGCGCTGTCGCCTTCGGGGTCGCGGGCACGCAGCCCAGGGATGCGGCCGCCCACGAGTCGCCGGCCGGCGAAGCCGAACACTGCGGGCAGCAGGGTGAGCGCGATGACTACGGCGACGGCCACAGTGCCGGCGGCGGCGAGCCCCATCGACGTCAGGAACGGGATACCCACGACCGATAGCGCGGCCAGTGCGATGACGACGGTCAGACCGGCGAACACCACCGCCGAACCCGCGGTGCCCACCGCGCGACCTGCGGCTTCCTCACCGTCGAGTCCGAGGGAGAGCTCGTGCCGGTAGCGGGAGGTGATGAACAGCGCATAGTCGATACCGACTGCCAGACCGAGCATCAGGGCGAGCGTCGAGGTGCTGGAGCTGAGATCGATGAACCCGGTGGCGATCTGGATGCATCCCATGCCAATCATCACGCTGAGTAGCGCGGTCAGCAGGGGGAGTCCGGCCGCGACGAGTGAGCCGAAGGTGATGACGAGTACGACGGCGGCGACGACCAGGCCGATGACCTCGGTGAGGCTCTGTTCGGGCGCCCCTTCCACCGCGGTGCCACCGAACTCGACGCTGATCCCGGCGTCGCGGGCTGCCTCGGCGGCGGCGAACAGACTCTGTCTGGAGTCCTCGGTGACTTCGATCGGTTGCACGGTGTAGGCGACCTGCGCATAGGCGGTGCGCCCGTCCTGGGAGACGTCGTCGTGGGTGAACGGATCGCTGACCTGGGCGACCTGTGGTGTGGCGGCGATCCGGTGGATGACCTCGGCGATGGCCTGTTCGTGCGCTGGATCAGTGAGCAAACCCTCCGCAACAGTGAAGACCACGCGTGCGGTGGCCGCATCGGCCCCCGCGCCAGGCATGCGTTCCTCCAACAGGTCGATCGCCTTCTGGGACTCGGTCCCCGGGATGGAGAAGGCGTCGGAGGTCTGGCCGGACAGGGTCGCCGCGCCGGTTCCCATGAGGGCCAGCAGCACGACCCACAGGGCGACGACCAGCCGCCGGCGGCGGTAGGCCGCGCGTCCGAGCCGGTACAGGTAGGTGGCCAACGGATCTTCTCCTAGGGTGGGAAGGTGGTGCAGCTAGGCGTCGCTTGCCGGAGTCACTAGCCGATCGTCAGGTTTCATCGAGGGGGAAAGCTAGCCGTTCGTCAAGGAAATAGCAAGCCGATTGGCTAGTAGATGACCTGTCGTTCGGCTAACATTAAGATCGACGGTGTGCAAGGATGCCTCCACGGCGGACCTGTTTCGCAGGATGATGGCTGGTGGCGGCATCCAGGTCGCCCGAACAGGCAGGAGGTCGAAGGCGGTGCCGACACAGCTTGAACCGGCAGTTCCCCGGACGGGAGCGGGGCGGGAGAAGCTGCTCGTGGCGGCCTTGGACCTGTTCGCCGAGCGAGGCGTCAGCGGAACCTCGCTCCAGATGATCGCGGACGCGCTCGGTGTGACAAAGGCCGCCGTCTACTACCACTACAAGACCAAGGACGACATCGTCCTCGCGGTGGTCAGCCCGGGGATGGAGGAGCTCGCCGTGATCGCGGGCGACGCCGAGCGGAAGCGTTCCCGTGCCGCTCAGGTCGAGACCGTGCTGGTCGGCATCGTTGACCTGATCGTTCGTAACCGGTCCCTCTACGCCGTCCTGCAGGGCGATCTCGCGGTCGCGCACATCCTGAGCGAACACAGGGCGTTTCCTGAACTGGGTACCCGGCTCATGGCGTTGCTCGCAGGACCCGATCCCGATCCCGGCACCATCGTGGCCGCGAGCATGCTGCTCTCCGGGTTGCGCGAAGCCGGGTTCGGACCTCGGGTCGCGAGCATCAGCGATGAGGAGCTACGTGGTCACATGCTCGACTGCGCCCGGCGCCTGCTCCGTCACCGCCGGCCGCCGGCCGCCACCGCCTGACATCTCTTGTGAGGATTGCGACACGGCGCATCGGCCGAGGAACAAAACATCAGAAGGCCGCCGGTCGCAGGGAGGCCTGTGTGCCAGATCTAGACCTGGCGTAAACCAGTGCCGCGGCCGGCCGACGGTAGAGCCTCGTCCGGTGCCACCGGCCAGTCCTGCGGCGAGGGCCCGAGCGCGTGTAGTTGTTCCACCTGCAGGCGACACCAGGGTGATATCGGGAGCGAACCGGTCAGTACGTCGTCGGAGAACTTCGACCACGGGATCCAATACGCCTGCGCGACCTCCTCCGGGTTGATCCGGAAAGTTCCCGATGCCTGCGTGAAAAACACTGGACAGATTTCGTTTTCTACCGTGCCGTCGTCCATCACGCAGCGGTAGCGGAACATCGGTAGCGCGAGGTCGATACGCTGGACGTGCAGGTTCAGCTCTTCGGCCAGCCGTCGTGAGATCGCCGTCCGGAAGTCCTCACCGGGTGCCGGATGCCCGCAGCAAGTGTTGGTCAACACCCCTGGCCACGTTCGTTTCGCGAGAGCGCGCCGAGTGACGAGTACGTGGCCGGAGGCGTCGAAAACATAGCAGGAGAATGCCAGGTGTAAAGGCGTTCGAGGCCCGTGGACAGTCGCCTTCGGAGCGGCCCCGACAGCATCCCCGGAAGGGCTGAGAAGAACGACGAGCTCTGGCGCTCTTCTTTTCGTCTCATCCGACCCGTGGGAATCAAGTGAAGGGGATGCCCTGTCATGAGGTTGAGGATGAGGATGATTCATGGAAGTCATGATAGCATTTTCTTCCGACTGGCGTTCCCGTCGGAACGCATTGCTTAAATCGAGGAGGCCAAGGCTTCGTATCCGGCTGGTCCACCAGGCTCCACGGGCCGCACCGGCCGACGGCCGCACAGGTGGAACAGGTGGAGCGGGTCTTGATTTTTCGGGCAGGGCATGGGGGAGCGAGACCGCAGAGCCGGCGCCGATGCTCACACTGACGGACGTGGTGTACGGACAGCGTGAACTCAGGTGCCCCGCTGCCTGTTGTCATCTGCGATCAGCCCATAAGCACGGGAGATGATTGCCGCCGGGGACTGCCCCGAGGAAATTCCTGCCATCTATCCTGGACCGGTCGGCTTCGTTCGTTTTCTGGGCGGCCGCGACGGGGGAGCTGTTCGGTCGCCGTCCGGCGAGTATGTCCTTCCTGGGTGGGCTGGAGAGGGCGAAATGTTGAGTATCACGACCTACGCCAGCATCCGTATCGCATGGTCGCCCGCGGAAGTGTGGGATTATGTGACGACACCGGCCACCTGGGTGGGGCGCATTCCGTGGTCAAAGCGGTTCGGGGTGACGTCCACCGCCTGGCACCGGCTGGTGCGAGGTGGACAGAAGCCGTCGGGGTCGGCGGGGAGATCGTGGAACTCGAGTGGACCGCCACGACCGTCGATACGAGTGGGGCGGAGTGGCTCCGGTGAATCGAGGCGGACCCGTCCCTGGCCTCTGACCCCGCCGACGGAAGGGCGCACGTCGGCATCACCTATACCTTTACCTTTCTCGCGGACGGCGATTACATCCCGTGTTCGGTCGCACGGTGGACGTGCGGCACTCGGGCACAGCCTCGATTGTCGGTCTTGCCGGCTTGCGCATCGCCGCTGCCGTCCTCGTCGGGTGGTGCCGTCCTCGTCGGGTGGGCAGCGGCCGCTGCGTCTCGCGGGCACCGGCACGTCCTCGCTGGAGAGCTCTGCTACGGAGTTGCGCTCGAGTCCGAGCAGCACCAAGCCGATCCCCGAGCGCGCCGTGTCGAGCGCGGTCTCGCCGTCTGCCCGGCCGTTCGGTGCTCGCGGATCATCCGCAAATGCCCCTTGCATTGTGTATGCATCATGCCTAGTCTTCCGGACGTAACCGAGGTCACACATCGGGTCTGACCTGCGCATCGGCCGCCAGCCGCCACCAGAACCTGGAGAAGCAGTTGTCGCCCGATCGTGTTCTCACGGTCGCCGTTACCGGATCGGCACCTGCCGATGACCGTGGTCATGGCGTCATCGACGCTCTGCCCATCGCATCACGGTGTCCCTGCGCAAGGGTGCACCCGACTCGCTGGATGACTCGGCGTGCAGGCGCCGCCTGCCTGGACGCCGCCGAACTCGACGAGTCCCGACCTGGTCGGATCCACGGTTTCGACCTCCTGCTCCCGTGCCCAGACCGGCACGTCGCATGGCGCTCCCACGTCCCACCGCAAGACGGCCGTGGTCGCGGGGCCCGTGCCGATTGCGGACTGTCCGTAGCGGCGAATCCATAACCAGAATTCCTGCTGCAGCCATCCGCAGGTGACCAGTCATTTCCAGGGAGTAGAACGCGAACTTCCAAACACCGGTCAGTCACCGGACGCACACCCGCGTGACTCATGACCGGATCGCGGACATGCCGCATTGAAGTGTCAGCACCCGCCGGAAGCCGACGCTGGCGACCACCGTCAGCGACTTCAGGCGCCAAGAAAGGTGGAACCGCAGAAATGCCAACGACCCATAGAGTATTCAACGGAGAACGCACGGGCGGAGCGCGTGGACCCGTGGCTTCCAAGCGTTTACGCCTCCTGTTGGTCGCCGGCGTCGCGTTAGTCACGGCTATCACCGCCTGCGGCAGCTCGTCTACGCCGAGTGGGAGCGACGGACCGTCGAGCAGCTCCTCGTCGACGGCTTCGAGTGGCGGATCGTCCAGCGAGGTCGAAAAGGCCAACGCCTTCATCAAGCCGTACCTCACGCCGCCGACCAAGATCTCTATCACCGAACCGCTGGCGTCCCCTCCGCCCGCGGGGAAGACACTGGTGTACTTGCAGTGCGAACAACCTCAGTGCCAGGTGATAGGCGTCGGCGTGCAGGCCGCCGCGGAGGCCGCGGGTTGGCAGTTCAAGTCGATCCCCTTCCAGTCGACGAACCCCTCGACACTGACCTCCGGCCTCACGCAGGCGCTGCGGTACAACCCCGTCGCCGTGTCCGTCGTTGCCGCGCCGTACGCCCTCTGGTCGGGAAGCGTCCCCCAGTACCAGCAAGCCGGTGTCCCGATCATTCCCGTGTTCGTCGGCCCGGCGGAAAGCAGTTCGACGATCATCGCCAATGTCGCGAACCCTGACTACGCGGCTCTGCAGGGCCAGCTCCTGTCGGCCTGGTTCATCGCGGATTCAAACGCCAAGGGGAAGGTGCTGTCGGTGAGCATCCCCGACTATCCGTACCTCGGGGCGGTGTCGGCCGGGTTCGAGGCCGCTGTCCCCAACGGCTGCTCCGCGTGTGAAGTGACTAAGATCAAGGTCGGTATTCCGGACGTGGGCAACGGTTCGATCAACAGCACCATTGTCTCGGCGTTGCGCAAGGATCCTTCGATCAAGTACGTCGCCGTCTCGAACTCGGCATTCGTGCAGGCTCTTCCCGCCGCGCTGGGTGCCGCCGGCCTGACCGGCAAGGTCAAGATTGTGGGCTGCTGCGGCTCCAGGGCAGAAGAAGAAGGTTTGAAGAGCGGGCAGTTCTCGGCGGTCACCGGCATCGGCTCCTACTACGCGGGCTGGCTCGTCGTCGACGCGGCGATTCGTCATGCACAGGGCCTGCCGATTCCCGCGAACGAGGGCTTCCCCTCGCTCGGGCTGTTGACGAAGGACAGCCAGATTCCGCCGAGCGACAGCTATGACCAGCCGGCGGACTATGCGGACCAGTTCAAGGCATTGTGGAAGATTCGGTGAGTGTTCGACCTGAGTACGCCTCGGATCGCGGGCCGCTTGCGCTCGCGATGCGGGGCGTGTCGAAGACGTTCTTCGGCCACGCGGCTCTGTCCTCCGTCGACATCGACGTGGCCGCCGGCGAGATCCACGCGTTGCTGGGCGAGAACGGCTCGGGCAAGTCCACGATCATCAAGATCCTGTCGGGGTATCACCGACCCGATCCGGGCGGCGAGATCACCGTTGCCGGCCGCACCTTGGACCCGGGTTCGCCGGACTCCGCGTACGCCCTCGGCTGCCGGTTCGTCCACCAGGACCTGGGTCTTATCGACTCCCGATCCATCGCCGACAACCTCGCATTGGTTGCCGGATTCCCACTGAAATGGGGCACCGTCCGTGAGGCTGAGCTCCGGCGCAACGCACGCCGAGACCTCAGCCGGATCGGGCTGGATCTCGACCCGGATCTCCTCGTCGGTGAGCTGTCGCCCGCCGAGCGCACCGGTGTCGCGGTTGCCCGCGCGCTTCGGGAGGACGAGTCCGCGCCGGTATCGCTGCTGGTGCTCGACGAGCCGACGGCCACGCTGCCTGATGCGGAAGTCCAGCAGCTGCTGTCGATCGTGCGCACGGTGGCGGCTGGTGGGGTCGGGGTTCTCTACGTGACACACCGGTTGGACGAGGTCTTCCAGGTGGCCGCGACGATCACCGTGCTTCGCGACGGCCACCGGGTGGCCCGGGTCCCGGTTTCGTCGGTGGACCGGGCGGAGCTGATCTCCCTTCTCGTCGGCACGGAGTTCGAGGACATACACCGCGTGTCGGCCGAATTACCGACGGAGCATGACCAGCCGCTCCTGGTCGCCGATGCGGTCTCGTCCGGCCCGATCGACCGGATCTCTCTCGAGGTACGGGCGGGTGACGTCGTGGGGCTCGCGGGAATCACCGGCTCCGGGCGGGAAAGCTTGTTGTCGGTCCTGTTCGGAGCCCACCCCAGACAGGCCGGCGTGGTCCGCGTCGGAGAGGTGCAACTGCCCTCGTTACGGCCCGATCTCGCGATGAAGGCCGGCCTCGCGTTCCTCCCCCCGAACCGCAAGACACAGGGAGGCTTCTTCGATCTGACCGTGCGGGAGAACATAACGGTCAGTGATCTCGAACCGTTCTGGCGTCGCCTGCGGCTGTCGCGGCGTCGGGAGAACGCCGAGGTGGCGAGCTGGATCGATCGTCTCAGCGTCAGGCCGCCTTCGACCGAGGCGCCGCTGTCCTCCCTCAGCGGCGGCAACCAGCAGAAAGTCCTGTTCGCGAAGTGGTTGCGCCGTTCACCGAAGGTGCTTCTGCTGGACGAGCCCACTCAGGGCGTGGACATCGGCGCCAAGGCGGAGCTGCACATGGAGATCTTGCAGGCCGCGAGATCCGGTGCAGGTGTCGTCGTCAGCTCATCGGACACCGATGAGCTCGCGGCGTTGTGCCATCGGGTGCTGGTCCTGCGCGAGGGGCGGATCGCGGCGCACCTGGCAGGCAGTGCGGTCACAGCGGCGGCGATCTCGCGCGCGTGCCTTGGAGCAGACGATGGGGGGATTCGATGAGCATGACAGCTGAGCGCAGATTCAGTTTTGGCCTGCAGAGTTACAGCGGACTTTACCTATGGGCGATGTTCATCATCGTGTTCGGGATCTGGAAACCAGATCTTTTTCTGACGAGTGCCACGTTGCACTCGGTCGCCTCCTCGCAGGCGGTGGCGGCGATGCTGGCTCTCGGTCTTCTCATTCCGCTCACCGCCGGTGTGTATGACTTGTCGGCCGGTGCGGTGACCAACGTGTCGACGGTGCTCGTGGTCAACTTGCAGACCGTGCACCACGTGGGCATGGCCCCGGCGATTCTTGTGGCGATCGCCGTGTCGGCCGGGATAGGGACGGTGTCCGGCTTCATCGTCGTCAAACTGAAAGTCAACTCTTTTGTCGCCACGCTCGGCATGGCCACCGTTGTCGCCGCCATCCAGACGATCATCTCGGGAGGAACTCAGCCATTTCCACCGGTCAGTTCGGCATGGACCGGCTTCACCCAGAACACCGTATTGGGTTTCCAGATCGTCGTCCTCTACCTCATCGTGCTCGCGCTCATCGTCTGGTGGGTTCTCGACCACACGCCGGTGGGTCGTTACCTGTACGCCATCGGGGGCAGTTCGGAAGCCGCACGCCTCACCGGGATCAGCGTAGGCCGCTGGACGTGGTTGTCATTGATAGCGTCCGCCACGATCGCCGGGGTCGCCGGGGTCTTCTACGCCTCCCTGTCCGGACCGTCCCTCACCTTCGGCCCGGCCCTGCTGCTGCCGGCGTTTGCCGCGGTCTTCCTCGGCTCGACGCAGCTACGGCCTGGCCGGTTCAACGTCTGGGGCACGCTGCTCGCCGTCTACGTCCTCGCCACCGGCGTGCAGGGCTTGGAGTTCGTCACCGGAGTCCAGTGGCTCAACGACATGTTCAACGGCGTCGCACTTCTCGCCGCTGTGTCCTTCGCGGTCTGGCGGCAAGGCTCGAAGAACCGACGTCGCGAGAGTACGACATCCGCTGACCCACAAGCCGAGCAACCTTCTGGTGGCTTTGCCGACGCGGACGTCAAACAGCCGGTCAGGTCCTGACGGCAGAGGCCGTGATGATGGCCGAAGGTCGCGCGATCATGACCCTCCTCGCGCGACCGGAGGCCCCAAGGGGCTCCAGGGTGGGTGGCTGAACCATCACCCGCGGGGCCGGCTGCGAGGCCGTGATCGATGAACACGAATGAGGAACCATTCGGTCAGCTCATCCGGTGGGCCGGGCGCTTCAACGA
>NZ_CAAAFT010000250.1:13166-15771 GCF_900634765.1 Candidatus Protofrankia californiensis
TTTTTTCTGGTGTCCGGGGAGATCTTTTCTGGTGTCCGGAGACCGTCGCGGATCGTCGGTTCGAATCAGGTTGTCGTTGTGGAGCTTCATCACCTTGTCGAACGCGACGCGATTGTGGGTGCGGATCGCCTCGATGATGCCGGAGTGCACGTCCAGGCTGTGCTGGAGCATCGGCTCGTGGCCATCGATGAACGTCGCCCGGCTCAGTGTGGCCTTGAGTAAGGCCATCACACTCTGGTGCATACCGTCCAGTACCGGGATCCGTGCGGCGGTGACCAGAGTGCGGTGCATGAGCATGGTGCCCTCGACGTAGCTGCGCGCGTCCCGGGCCGAGGCCATGTGGTCGTAGGCGTCCTGGATCGCATCGACATCACTGGCGGTTGCGCGATCGAAGGCGACAGCAGTCAGGCTGGCCTCGAGATACATCCGGGCTTCGAACAGCTGGAGGGGATGCGTACCGGAGTCGTGAAACCACAGGTCCATCGCTCCCAGTCGCAGCTGTGGAGGCAGGCTGGCGACAAAGATGCCACCGCCGGTGCCCGGACGCACGCCCACCAGACCCCAGTTGCGCAGGATCCGCAGCGTCTCGTTCATGATTGTCGGACTGATGCCGAATCGTTCCATGAACTCGGCACGGCGGCCGAGGTGTGCGCCGACCGGCAGCCGCGCCTGGAGGATCTCGTCCTCGATATCAGCGGCTACCTGCTCGGCACGCGATTTGCGAGCACTCGAATCGGGTCGTCGTTCGGCCACGGGAACCTCTCCTCGGACGTGGCGATGCACCGTTCATGTAGTCAGCGTAAAGGCATAAATTATATATGCACAATACCTTGTGTCGGCGGGAGAGCGCACGCTCGTGGAGCAGGAATGAAGTACGGGTATCTGCTGTGTGAATCGCTCTGGCAGCAGCGCGCGGCCACGTCGGACGGATCTTCCTGCGGAGCTGCCCGGGAGTCCGTACCGAATAGCTCGACCCCGTCGGGTCGACACCGCCTCGCCGCCTCGACCTTGGTTGCACTACGGTGTTATTTTGTCACTGACAGTGACAAGCACGCCATCCTTGCGTCCTCGGCGCTGGTGGCACGTGTTTCTCCGCGACAAGTTATGGCACCTGCGCCCAGACACCCCAGCAGACGAACACCTTGGCATTGATATTGGAGGTCGGTCGAGTACGAACCGAAGCCATCACCTGGCAGGAGCGTCTCGTAGCATTTTCTCGGCATAAACATGACCCACAACCCGCTTCTTGCCGGCACCGACGAGAACATGGCCGGATTGCTGCGTGCCCGGCCCAGCCCGGCCCGCGTCAGCCGGACATGACGCGCAGCGTGTCCGGCCGGTGGCTGTTGAGGCGGTCGAGCGCGGCGGATGTCGCGCCATCGGCGGGGAGGTGGACGATCAGACGTTGATCGTCGTCGGCGGGTAGGTCGAGCGTTGCGAGCGACTGCCTGGTCGCAAATCTACGCGCGGCCCGGTCACCTTTGACGGGGAGTTCTATCAGGTCGCGGGCCTCGTTCCGGCGCCGGTCCCGACCCCGCCGATCTGGACCGGATCGCTCGGCCCGAAATCGCTGCCGGATGATGACGATTCGGTGGAGAGCGGCGTTGGCCAGCCGGTCCGGATTGTCCCCGGCGGTGAGCAGCAGGGCCGCGGTCGCTGCTCCGGTCACCGGGACCGATCTCCTTCCATGGCAGAGCGGCCCGCTGGACGAACAGGCCGGGATGGTTGCGTTTCACCGTGAGGATGCAGGGGGTGCCGCGGCCGGAGAGGGCTGAACTGTCCGCGTCGTCGTAACGCAGGTCCGGCCCTGCGATCACTGTGAGGTCGGTGGCTCCGGCTGTTCGTCATGGTGGATGTCGATGAGCACCTTCCCGACCACGCCGCCTTCGACCGCGTCGTGCGCGGCGGCTGTCTCGGTCAGCGGGAAGCGGTGCACCGGCAGCCCGGCGTCTTCGCCGGCCCGCAGGGCGCCCGCGGCCACGGCGGCGCTCACGTCCCCGACGGCTTGGCGCTTCGCCGCGTCGGGCATCGTGTAGACGAGCACGAACTGTAGGCGGGTGTTGGCGAACATGTGCGGCCTGAGGGGAACGGTCAGCTGCGAGCCGCTGGTGTCGGCGTAGATGGCGACGGCCCCGTTCGAGGCTATGACCTGCTGGTTGAGCTCGGCGTTCACGATGGGGTCCACCTCGACCACTATGTCGACGCCCTCAGGGGCGGTCTTGCGTATCGCTTCGGCCGCGTCCGGTGTGCGGTAGTTGATGACGTGGTGCGCGCCGGCCGCGGAGGCCAACGCTGCCTTCTGCGGAGAGCTGACGGTGGAGACGACGTTCGCTCCGGCCCAGCGCGCCAACTCGATCGCGGCGTGCCCGACCGCTCCCGCGCCGCCGGCGACGAGCACGGTCCGGCCGGCCAGCGCCGACGGTCCGAGGACGGACGGACCGTCCGGGTGGACGGTGAGGGCGCGGTGCGCGGTCATGGCCGGGATGCCGAGGCTCGCCCCGAGGCCGAACGAGGCGCCCAGGGGCAGCGGCACCGCCTGGCGCGCTGGCAGCACCACCGCCTCCTGCGCGGTGCCGTCGGCTCGCTGCCAGGCCGCCTCCCAGAT
>NZ_CAAAFT010000250.1:16219-17970 GCF_900634765.1 Candidatus Protofrankia californiensis
CTGCCAGGCCGCCTCCCAGATCCACACACGTTGTCCCACCAGCGCGGGATCGACCCCCTCGCCGACCGCGTCGACGGTGCCGGCGCCATCCTGGTTGGGAACCTGACCTGTCGGCGGGAGCGACGAACCCAGTGCTCCCCGGCGCGCTTTCCAGTCCGTCGGGTTCACCCCCGACACGGCGACGCGGACACGGACCTGGCCCGGCCCCGGCTCGGGCTCCACCCGCTCCACCAGCCGCAGCACATCGGATCCCCCGACCCGCTCGTACACGATCGCCTTCATGCAGCGTTCCTTCCAGGAGAATCATGACAAAACAGAAAAATCAGGACAGTCGGCGGGAACGTCGTCACGTCCCCGTCTCCGCCTCCCCTACACGGGGAGCCGAACCACCACGCCAGGATGACCCGACACCTGATCTTCCGGAAGTGGCCTGCAAGACACCATCCGATAGGATCTGGCCATGCATCGGGTCGCCGTGCTCGCCCTGGACGGAGTCATCCCGTTCGAACTCGGCATTCCAGCGCGGATCTTCGCTGCCGCCGTCGGGTCAGACGGCGAGCCGCTCTACGACGTGGTCGTCTGCACCGTCGACGGCCGGCCGGTACGCACCGATGCGGGCTTCACCATCGCTGTCGACCACCCCGCTGGGATCCTGGCGGTGGCGGACACCGTCGTCATCCCACCCGTCCATCCGCTCGAGATCGGCCCACACGGGCAGTTGCCCGAGCCGGTAGCCGGCACGCTTGCCCGCATCCCGGCGGGTACACGCATCGTGTCGATCTGCACGGCCTCGTACCTCCTGGCCGCCGCGGGCCTGCTCGACGGCCGCCCGGCCACCACCCATTGGCTTGAGGCCGACCGCTTCCAGCGGATGTTCCCCCAGGTGAAAGTCGATCCCGACGTGCTCTTCGTGGACGACGGCGACGTGCTCACCTCGGCGGGTGCCGCCTCCGGCATCGACCTGTGCCTGCACCTCGTCCGCCGCGACCACGGCAGCGAGGTCGCCAACCGCGCGGCCCGCCGCTGCGTCGTGCCGCCATGGCGTGACGGAGGACAGGCCCAGTACATCGAACGTCCCGTCCCGCCACCATCGGCCGCCAGCACCGCTCCCACCCGCGCCTGGGCGCTCGAACGCCTGCCGGAACCGATGTCCCTGGCTGAGCTCGCCGCCCACGCGAGCATGAGCGTACGCACCTTCACCCGGCGGTTCCGCGACGAAGTCGGCCTGACCCCCGGCCAATGGCTGACCGGGCAGCGACTGGAACGCGCCCGGCACCTTCTCGAAAGCAGCGACCTGCCGATCGACCTCGTCGCCCGACAAACCGGGTTCGGCACCGATATCTCCCTCCGACAGCATTTCCGCACCTCTGTCGGCGTCTCACCGGCCGTCTATCGGCGTACCTTCCGCGCCCGGAACCGTTAACCAACCGGCCGGCTGCTCGTACCGCCCCGAACCCGGTGCTGGGAGGGCGCGCTGTCCTCGACGGGCCGGTTCCGTTTGAGGAGCAGGGGGTGTGCGATTCCCTCTTGATCTGGTTTTGTGGCCGAACGGCTACCGTCACTATATGACGCAGGGTGACCTGACGAACGAGCAGTAGGCGGTGCTGGAGTCGCTGCTGCCGACGGAGAAGAAGAAACCGGGCCGTCCGTCGCCATGGTTGAAACGTCAGTTGATCGATGACATCCGATGGCGACCCGGATGGGTGCGCCGTGGCGGGGCGTGCCGGCCCGCCACGGGCACTGGCGCATAG
>NZ_CAAAFT010000250.1:18067-18931 GCF_900634765.1 Candidatus Protofrankia californiensis
CGTCAGTTGATCGATGACATCCGATGGCGACCCGGATGGGTGCGCCGTGGCGGGGCGTGCCGGCCCGCCACGGGCACTGGCGCATAGTCCACGGGTTGTTTTCGGGACTGGCAGCGGGACGGAACGTGGAGACGGTGGTACAGGTCGTGACGCACTGATCGTCCCACGAAGGTGATCCGCAAAGAATGCACATGCCATCCACGAATCTCCAATGATTGTCGCGATCGTATCCAGCTCGCCAGCTGTCGTTGAGGTACTGCTGGCTACAAGGAGTTACGCTGGTTCCGCCCTGTCGCAGGCACTGACCGGCTCCAGGCGCCTCGGGAAGGAAATTCACACATTCAGGAGTGGGGAAGCCCCATCTTGGTGGTGTCCGTGGTGTCATCCGTTTTCCGGACGGTTTGCTTTCCGGACGGTCCGGCTGAATATTTGCAGGATCGCGATACATCCTTTGCCAGTTCGCGCCGGATCCGCTGCCGGCGTTCGGCTGACGGGACGTGGCCGGCATCCGTCAGTTCTTGGCGTCCGACCATCTGTCGATCACGGAAACGTCGGCGACGAACCGGACCCCGCTTCCGGCCGCCCAGTACGCGGCGGTCGCGGCCAGCGTCCGGTGCGTGAGCAGCACGGCGTCCTCCGCCCGGTCGGCGGGGACGTGCAGCAGCAGCTCGTCGTGCAGGCAGAGGACGATCGTGCCGCCGAGGGGGAGAAGTTCCTGGCGGACGGTGACCGCCCACGCCTTGAACAGCTCGGCCGCGGCACCCTGGATGACGGCGTTGCGGGCGAACCGGCCGCGCGCGGCCGCCGAGCGATCCGTGTCCACCTGGGGCGAGCCGGCCCGATCCGAGCCGGCCCGATCCGAGC
>NZ_CAAAFT010000250.1:19124-25020 GCF_900634765.1 Candidatus Protofrankia californiensis
CGGATCAGCCGGCCACCGAACGTCCGCAGGTCGAGGCCGGCCCGACCGGCGGCGTCGGCGGCATCCAGGTAGGCGATGGCGCGGGGGTATGCCTGCCGCATCTGGCGCAGGGCTGCGCCGGCGACACCGGAGGTCTGCCCGTACATCGCAGCCAGGACCGCGACCTTGGCGGTGGGTCGGTCACAGCCGAGCCGGGCCGCCACCGGCGCGTACATGTCCTCGTCCCCGGTCGCCCGGGCCAACGCGGGATCACCGGAGACGGCGGCCAACACCCGTGGCTCGATCTGGCCGAGGTCGGCCCGCACGAGCCGGTGACCGGGTTCGGCCGCCACGGCGACCCGCAGGCCGGCGGGCAGGTTGTGCAGCCCGGCCTGGGCGGTCATGCGCCCGCCGGCGCCGTCGCTGCCGCGCCAGCCGCCACGCAGCCGGCCGTCCGGGCCGACATAGCTGTCCAGCCAGCGGTACCCGTAGGTGGTCGCGATCCGCTCGGCCTTCCGCCAGGCCAGCAACGCCGCAACGACCGGGTGGACGTCGTGCAGCGGCTTCAGCCGAGCCGACCTGGTGTCCGGGACGTCGATGCCAAGGCTTAGCAGGGCGGCTCGCAGCTCCGCCGGATTACGCAGATCCACGCCGCCGCCGAGGTGGGCCAGCACCGGAGCGTCCCGTGCCCGCCGGGTGGCGACCTCCTCGGCGTCGTCCCGTGGCCGGGGGCCCGCAGCCTTGGCGATCATCTTCTGGGCGACCGTGCGGTCCAGCGGCAACCCGTCCCGCTCCAGCTCGCAGGCGAGCAGCTCCGCCGCGGACTCCGCCCAGGCCGTCAGCACCGCCAACGGCGTACCACCCGCCGCCGTCCGTGGGTTGCCCGCCGCCGTCCGCGGGTCGTCCAGCCGGCGTAACGCACGCTCCTGTGTCGCCCGGACGACGAGGGCGAGCTCCGCGAAACGGGCAGCCCGGTGCAGCCGGCCGGCCGGGTCGCCGCGGCCAGGGCGGGTCCACGTCTCGTCCGCCCAGTCGCGGCGGAGCTGGCCGTCGCCGCGGACCGGCTCGTCCGGGTCCTCCCCGTCGGCCGCGTCCTCCGCCGCGGCCAGCAGGTCGAGCTGCCCACCTCGCGCCGCCCTCCCGTCACCGGCGGGTGGCGGCAGCCCTCGGGCGGCGGCCCACACCGCGCCGGGGTCGTCCCGCCGTCCACCGTGCAACACCCGGTGGACGGCGGCCAGGTCCCAGCAGACGGCCGGACGCACGCCGGCGGCGACAAGCGGCGCCGCCGTCCTCCGAGCCGACCACCACACCCACCGGGGCGCGAAGGCGGCCTCGACCTGGGCCAGGACGGCGGACGGTTCGCAGGCCCGCACCGCCCAACAGCCCCGCTCGGACGCCAGCCCGACCCCCGCCCCGGCGACCACGACGACCGCCACCGGGTCCCGCCGTCCGACCCCGGCAGCATGCAGGCCCTGGGTGACCTCGCCGGCGGTCAGCAGCGGCATCCCCATCCGCTCATCTTCGCGCCCGTGGACCCTGCGCCGGGGACGTGGCCTCGCCCTGGCCGTGGTGATCCGTCCGGACCCGCCACGGCACGCCGGTCGAACGCACCGGGAACTCACGGTCAAGAGATCAAGGAGCACGGCCGGGGCGGGACGAGGACGGTGGTCCGCAGCCCCAGGCCGTCGGGGCGGGCAGGAACACGACCGCGGGGCCTGATGAGCGGGTGGCGAACCGGATCCCGGTCCACCACCCGCTGTCCGTGACGGCCTGAAGGTCAGCCCAGCATGTTCTCGATGAGGTCGGCGGCCCGCATGGTGCCGCCTTCGGCTCGTACGTCGGCGCGCAGTTGCGCCGAGCGGCGGGCGGTCTCTGGATCGGTGACGAGTTCGGTCAGGGCGGCCCGCAGGATCGCGGAGGTGGCCTCCGGGGTGTCGATGCGGCGGGCCACGCCTAGTTCGACGAGCCGGTCCGCGTTGGTGAACTGGTCGACGGCCTGGGGAACGGCGATCATGGGAGTTCCGGTGAACAGCCCTTCGCTGCTGCCGCCCATTCCCGCGTGGGTGATGAAGGCGTCGGCTTGCTCGAGGATCGCCAGCTGGGGAACCCAGGGGTGCACCTCGGTATTGGATGGGATGGTGCCGAGTTCCCCGGGGCCGGTGTGCTTTCCGATCTGTAGGACGACGTGCCAGCCGGGCATGTCGCCATAGGCTGCCAGGCACTGGCGGTAGAACTCCGACTGCTGTGTGTACGCCGAGCCCAGGGAGATCAGCAGCACGTTCTCGGCATCAGCCGGACGCGTCCAGCCGTTCTGCTCTGTCCGCGCGCCGAAGCAGGGGCCGACGAACGTCACCGTGTCGGTGTCGACGTGGTCCGCATGTGGCTGCATGGCCCTGGGAATCAGCGCCAGAGCCCGCGGTGGGCGGCCGGAGAAGGTGTCCACGTCGGTGGTGGACGCTCCACATCCGGCGAGCCACCGGGTGAACTTCGTCCGGTACGCGTCGGCGCCGGGTAGTTGCCACAGCTGCGCCGCGACGTCCTGCTCGTAGCCTTTCCAGGCCACGAAAGTCGGTGACAGCTGCACGAGGGGGCGGTCCTGTGCCTCGGCAAGGGCGCGGGCGGCGTAGGCGCCGATGTCGTACAGGTAGAGGTCGGCGCGGTCGTGGTCGTAGGCGGCGTGTAGCTGCGGGAGTGCCTGGACGGCGTCGTCGAGGAAGATGTTCATCGCAGCGATGGGATCGTTCGGCCAGTCGTTGTCGGCGACCGGCAGCCCGGAGTCGTATGGGACGAATTCAGCGCCGGTGGCTGTGATCAGGTCGGCCACGGCCGAATCATTGGCGTACGTCACCCGGTGGCCGCGGGTCACCAGCTTGCGGATGACCTCGATGCTCGGGAGGACGTGACTGACGGCGGGAATGCCAACCATTGCGACATGGGCACGGTGACGGGACATGGAAGACCACTCGATTCAGGTCTACGGAGAAAGGGACACGACAAACCGGTGTGTGGCCCGCGACGGCACAGCCTGCCGTGGGACACACCGGTCCGCGGGGCGGGAAACGGCGATCCCGTCCCCCGTCGATGTCAGCCGTAGATCTGACGAAAACCCATGTCCCTGACCTTAACCTGTTCCCGGGCCCGAGCTACTGCGACGGCGGCTGCGATGACCGGTCAGTTCTGGCTGTTGAGATAGCCGATGGCCATCGCACCCCACCATCCGACCTGGGACAGCACATTGCTGATCACCGATCGGGTCAGAAGCATCCGGGACGTGACGGCGGCAGGCTGTTCCAGCCGGTGCTGGACCGCCTGGATGTGCAGCCCGTTGAGTGCGATGAGGAGCACCAGCCCGATCTTCACCCGTGTCAGTGGCGCGGACAGGTCCGGTTGCAGCAGGACACCGCTGAGCACGAGCCCCGCCAGCCCGGCCCAGATCAGCACGTGCAGGCCGCTGGCCACCCGGATGACGTCCGGGAAGCCGCGTCGGCCGGACAGCCACAACAACGCGAAGAAGTCGATGGCAAGGACCGCGCCGAACCCGCCCACCAGCGCGGCGAGATGCGCGAACAGGGCGACGGTGTGCAGGATCGGGTCGGCGGTGAGGTGGGTGGCGGTCCAGACGGCTGCCGCCCATCCGAGGATGACCATTGTCCCGGTCGCGAGAAAACAGACCCACCGTGGCAGAACCCCGCCGCTGGGCGGGGAGGTCTGGGTAATGATCAGGGTTGGGACAGGTCGTGGGTCCGCGGGCAGGGAAACGAGCCGCTCGGGAGCCGTCCCCTCATGATCGGTCATAGTTGGTGCTTGAGCGCGACGTCGGCGAAGGTGGCAGTCGCGCCGCTGGTCAACGCCGGCGAGTGACCTTCTATGCCGTGTCGGAAGAAGGTCGGTACCCCGATCGTCGCGCCGGCGGCGGGCTTACGGAGCACCTGCTGCCTGCTGCTGCCCTCGTACCGGCTTGCGGCGGGCCCGACGACATAGGTGCTCCGCCGCGGCCCGGTCCGGACCTCTCCTTCCCCGGACCGGATTTCCTTGGCGGGCGTCGGGTACTGCGCGATCACGCTTTCCGGCCCCGTGGTGGGGGTGGCGGTCGAGCTGCTTACCGGGTGTCCCGGGGATGTCGTCGTGGCGTCGGTCGTCGGATCGTCGGAACGGGCGGTGAGACCGAGCGGCAGGTAGACGGGCGGCGCGAGAAGGGTTGTTCGCCGGGACACGCATCCTCCTTCAGGAAAACTTAACTTTCAACTTAAGCTAACCTAAATAAATCATGTTTCGTCAACCAAATTACTTTTCCTGGTCGCGAAAGCACTCTCCGTGAGAGTTGTCGGGCGGGGTCCTCGACGCCGCAAGTTGTACCGCTTAGGATCACGGGCACGGCATCGCGTGTCGGTCACCGGCCGGGTGAGGCATGGAGGTTGCCCGTGAGGTGCCTTGCGGAGGCATTCCACTGTGTCAGTCGAGTTGAACCACACCATCATTCATGCTCGGAACAACCGGGAATCCGCCCAGTTCCTGGCAAACATCCTGGGCCTTGAGGTCGGGACCGAGTGGGGCCCGGTCATTCCGGTTGCCACCAGCAACGGGGTCACCCTGGACTTCGCCGCCATCCCGGCGGAGTCGATCGTCATGCAACATTATGCATTCCTCATCTCGGACGAGGAGTTCGACCCGACGCACGAGCGACTCCGGCAGGCGGGGATCACCTACTACGCCGATCCGTACGGGAAGCAGCCCGGCGAGATCAGCCGCCATCACGGCGGGCGCGGGCTGTATTTCCTGGGTCCGGCCGGTCATGGCATGGAGATCATTACCCGCCCGTACGACAGCCACGAAACGACACCCCCGCCGACGCGAGGTATGTGAGGGCGGGACACTCCGAGTTTTCTCATGCATTGCGGAAATCGGGTGTGCGTTTCTCGACGGAGGCGGTCATGCCTTCCTTCTGGTCGGCCGTGGCGAAGGCGGACATCCCGGCTGCGGCCGGATTCGCCGCTATCGCGTCACCTCACCATCGGCGAGTCCGAGTTCGTCAGCCCCCAGGGGTGCGAAGAAGGCGCCGACCAGGTCGTCGCCGACCCCGGCCAGGGTTGCCGGTGACCAGTGGGGGTGCGCTTCAACCGTTTTCGCGCAGAAAAAAGCGATCATTATACGTGCCGTCTCCATCCTCGTGGAAGAACACAACCATCCACGGCCGGTATCCTGGCTCCCGGATCGGCGATGACTCCTGCTTTCCCAGCATCAGCCAGTGGCAACAGACGGAGTCTCGCTCCCCGGTTACAGTGGCGGGACCGCGCCGGACTCGCACCGGCTTCCCTGCACCGTGGACCTTCCGACACCATAAAGTAGGAAGTCCAACGATGTCGAGTGGTACCGCGAGGTCTGGGCGCCGGGAGTCCGGGACAGCCGGCATGGCCGTCGTGGACATGCGTACCTGTCTCGGGCAGGTCGCCGATCGGCGGCTGGCCCGACGCGGGTTCGCCCCGAGGGCCGCTGGGAGGGTTCGGAACGGACGCGAGGTGTTGCGAGCGCGTGCCGCCTCGCCGGTCCTATAGTCGGTTCCGGAACTGGTTCTGCCCGGTCAGCCAGGTCGGGCGTCGTAAGAGGGAACCCGGTGCGAATCCGGGACTGCCCCGCAGCGGTGAGTGGGAACGACCGCCGTCATCGGCACTGGGCTCACGACGAGCCTGGGAAGCGACGGCCAGTAGTGGGTCACCTCGGTGGCTGTGCCCGCGAGTCCGAAGACCTGTCAGTTCGCCGTGCGCCCCCGGCGTGCGGTGGTCCGGGCTTCGAGGGAGAGCCGAAGGACGTGCCACGGCTTCCGCGTGGCCTTCCTGGTCGTCGTCCTCCCACGTGCTCATGGACCCTGCGGTCCGAGCCCGCGAGGGGAGAGCGTATGACCGAGGTGGACGAGCGGCCC
>NZ_CAAAFT010000251.1:0-19165 GCF_900634765.1 Candidatus Protofrankia californiensis
CCGGCCGGTCGCGGCGGCGAGCGAGAAGCCGTCGACGGCCACGTTGCCGTTGAAGGCGACAGTGATGTCCCGAACCTCCAGCCGGCCGCCCGGAACCTTGGCGACCACGGGCGCGTCCGCGGTGGCGACCGCGGTGCGGATGGTCCGACCCCGCCGGAAGACCCGGTCGATCGCGTGCCGCGCGGGCGCTGGGACCTCCAACACGCGCGCCGGCAGCGCCGCGTAGGCGAGGGCCGCGAGACCGAAGCCCAGCTGCAGCCAGTAGGCCGCCTTTTCATCGCTGACATAGGACGGCACGAGATAGAGCAGCCCCGCCGCCATGATCGCGTACCACGGCGCGCCTCCCACGGAGATGACCACGAGCACCAGGAAGGTCAGCGACAGCAGCGGCGGGTAGGAGATCCCGGAGATCGTCTGCTGCCCGGCGGCCACCACGCCGCCGCCGACCGCCGCCATGAACGCCGAGAGACAGAAGACCAGCAGACGGGTGATGTTCACCGACGACCCCGACGTCGTCATGGCCATGGGCGAGTCGGCAATACCACGCAGCAGGCGTCCGAGCCGCCCGCGGCCGAGGAAGACGACGAGAAGTGTCGCGACGACGGTTATCGCGAGGGCGAGGTAGTAGTACGAGCTGTCGGACGCGAAGCCGCCGGGCCTGGGCACCGTGAGCCCGATTCCGGTGTCGCCGAACATGTAGTCCTGGGTGTAGAACATGTAGCTCAACGCGACGCCGAACCCGAAGGTGGCGAGCGCGAGGTAGAGCCCGGTCAGCCGCATTGCCGGGATCGCCAACAACGCCCCGATCGGGACGGCGACCAGACCGGACAGCGCCAGCGCGAGGCCCCACGGCAGGTGCTGGTCGACGCTGAAGTGCGCGAGCGCGCATGCGCCGATCGCCGCGAAACCGACGTGACACAGCGAGACCTGGCCGGACAGCCGCACCAGGAGGCCGAGTGACAGGAAGATGATCGTCGCGCCCACGGCGGTGGTCCAGACGCCGACCCGGATGCCGGCGAAGGCGGGAACGCACAGCAGGACGGCCAGTAGCGCCGCGCCGCCACCGAGCTGCAGGAGCGTCGGGGCGGTCCATCCCGCTTTCGACCGCGGCAGGATGCGGGAACCCTCCAGAAGGTATCTCTTCGGAAACACGAGCAGCACGAGGAACAGCACGATGAACGGCACCGCCGGGGGGACACCCGCGAGCAGGCCGGAGGTGAACCATGTGGTCGACAGGGAGGCGAGTACGCCGATCCCGAGACCGCCGGCGAAGGTCAGCGGGAGACTGCTGAATCCACCCAGCGCGGCCGCGCCGAATGCCTGCACCACCAGCAGCGTCAACAGAACCGGGTCCAGCGGGAACAGCGCGGCGAAGAGCACGCCCGACGTCGACGCGAAGGCGACGCCGATGACCCATGACGCCCGGCGGACCCGTACCGGTTCGGTGCCGCAAAGGGCGAGCAGGTTCGGGTCGTCGACGATGCCGCGCATGGCGACACCCGCCCGGGAGAACCGGAAGAAGATATAGAGCGACGCGGTGGTGACGACGGCGACGAGGAAGGTGACGAGGTCGGCGTACTGGACGTTGGTGCTGCCGAGCGGGAACTGCCCGTGGGCGAGGAACGCCGGGACGGAACGCGTCGTCTCCACCCCGTAGACCAGCAGCACGACCGCCTGCAGGGCGAGCGCGAGGCCCACGGTGGCCGACACCTGCACCGCGAGCCCGCCGCGGGCGATGGAGCGCCCCACCGTCTCCAGCGCGAACGCGACCGGCACCGGCACGACGAGGATGCAGATCGCGGCGGCCAGCGGCCAGGCCAGATGGTGCTGGATATGCAGCGTATAGAATATGTACGCGGCGATCGTGGCCAAGGCGCCGTGGGAGAAGTTGAAGAAACCTGAGCTCTTGTACGTCAGAACGAGACCTGTGCCGGCCAGACCGTAGACGGCGCCGCTGACGAGACCGGAGATGACGAAGGGCAGCACGGGTCAGCGTCCTCGTCCCGGGAGGGGCTGGTGAAACGTGGCAGAAGTCATGTCAGTTCCTTTCGTCACACCCGCTGAGGCAGATGACAACCTGCCTGGTGATCGACGCTTTGTCGTCTCGCTGGTCCGGGCTTTTTTGTAGCTTCGAACAAAGAGCCGTGCCGCTGCGCAGTGTCATGCATTGGCTACGAAGTTCGTTGCCGGCCGGTCTGCTTTCCGTCTGAAAGCCATACGGGCGAGCGATCCCCGGCCGGGGTATCCCGTTCGTGGGATGATGCGCGGGCATGCCGAATCCGCCGAATTTTTGCCGGCTCGACGGTTCAGCACATTTCAGGCCGCCCGGACACCCGGATGTTCGGCGAAGGGCGGCCGTCCACCCGCATTCTTGAAGAAACTGGACCAGGCCGCGTTCGATCTTGTCGCGGAGCAGAGGCCAGCCGGCCGGGTAAATGTCGAGTATGCGGACTCCGCACAGCGCAGACGCCGTCCTTCGACGGGGTGACGCGCTCCCGGGAGCGGCCGCCCGGCCGGAGGATCCAGCGGCCTGCTGCGCCGGTGCCGCCAGCGGATGGACTCGGATCCGTGACTGCTTCCGTCGTCGCGCGGACGCGGCAGGCAGATCATCCCGCCGTGGGACGGACTTCCTCCCGGGGGGTGACGCGGACCCAATCACCCCGGAATATGGTTTGCGCCTGATGTAAATGACTTGGCGGACGAGGATCCGCGCCGTGCAGGGTGTCGCGGGCGAACATGTGGAGGACCTGATGGCCACAACGTTTACGGTCATCGGTGCGACGTCGATGAGCTTGACCAGCGACGCTCGTTTGCTTCCCGAAGCTGTCCGGCTTGCTCAGCCGCGTTGCGCCGGCCGACCGGCACAGCCTCGCCACCGTGTCCATAATGCTCGGCAAGGTCTTTTGTTCCGTCCACAGCATGCCGCTGATATGACCGTACCGGGAGCCTGGCGAAGAGCCAGTCGTCCGGGTAGTTCGTTCAGGACTGCGGCGACACCCCGTCACGCTCCCGCGCCAGGCGACTTCACGGGGGTGAGCTTGTGGTCTTGTGACTCATGGCTGCTGGCAGAACAAGCGCAGAACAAACATCGCCCTATAGCTGGAACAAACCTGTCGAACGCCTCAACAAACTGATCTCCTCCGGGAGAGCTGATACTTCGAAGCTTTAATTCCGCCCCGCCTTGCGAAGGCCCGAACAAGGACAAGGAGAAATCTTCATGCACTACAATTTCGCAGTCAAGTGGCTGAAAGCATTCCGTGAGAGTTCTGAATCGATCTGCAAGCTCTACGACGACAGCTTCATCTTCGAAGACGTGATGCTCGACCAGCACAACATCAACAGCAAGCCGGACCTGCACCGTCTTTTCGCCCCGTACGCGAACAAGGACCCAGACAACGGCATCGGCATCCACAACTTCCGGATCCGCTCCTACATCGGTGACGAGCGTTCGGGGCTGATCCGCTGGGAGTGGAGCCCCGAGCACGCCGCCGTCTTCCTCGGTCTGGACGTCGCCAACAAGCCGTTCGGCACCCAGGGTCACACCTTCCACCAGTACAACGAGAAGGGTCTCATCACCCGCGAGTCCTCCTGGTGGGACGCCTCCGCGGTCCTGCGCACGGTCGGGCCCGTGAGCCCCAGCAAGAGCCTGACCGGTACCAAGCCCGCCGTGGTGGCGGCGTCGTCCGGTGCTCCCTTCACCCGGGCCACCGGCTTGGACCATGCGCGGCGGTGGGCCGCCGCTCTTGGTAGTGACACGGCAGCCCTGGGTGACTTGTACGCCGACTACTTCACTCTCGAGTACACGAAGGTCGACGACCACCTCGACGACACGATCACCGACCGCGCGACGCTCGCGGAGAAGCTGGGTGGTATCGCCAACGGGGAGAACGGCACCTACACGTTCACCCCGACCGAGTGGTTCGGGGGCAACGGCAACTACGGCCTCATCCACTGGAGCGTCAAGATCGAGGGGGCCACGACCTATCGGGGCCTGCCCACCAGTGGCAAGACGCTGGAGACCATCGGCTCGACGTTCCACCAGTTCGACGACGAGGGAAAGATTATTCTTGAGTCGACCTACTGGGAGGACAACCGTGTCTTCGAGGCGCTCGGCATACCGGTTGTCCGCCCGCACTACTGGGACGAAGACTTCGATCCGGCCAGCCTGCTGCCCGGTTAGTACAAGGCGCGGACGCGCACCCGGTTGCTGAACGCAACGGGATTACAAAGAACCCCGTAGTTGCCCAGGTCTCGGGAGATTGATTCCGGAGAGATCGACTGGATCGTCCTGGCGTACCTGGGGCCGTCTCCGGATTCACCTCATGATCTCTTGGACCTTCCGAGGCACACGGCCCCGCCCGACACGCTGAAGCTCCTGGTGAGCCGCAGCGTCCAGGTATGGGTGCCACGGAAACTCAATCCCGTACGATCGGTGGCATTCACGCCCCACCGATCGTATAGGGATGGGACCTGGGAACACCTCGCAATTCGTGCGAGGTGTTCCCAGGTGTAGTAAACCTGGACGGAAAAGCCACAATAACTGCTCCGGCCACCGCGCCGGCAGTACCGTGGCCCTTTCCCACGTGCTGTCCAGCTGTCTTTATGTCAGCCTCCTGCGCGCGAGTGAGGTCGACACCATCTGCGGCTGCCGATCCACGCGACCGATGAAGGCGCACGGCTGTCCGCTCCGGACGGCTGTGGACGCCGCTGTTTTAAGGGGAGTTTAAGGGGAGCCGGTCGACGGCTTCCCGGTCCGGCAATCCCTTCATCCGACCGGTTCACCCCGTCAGGGTCGGAGGCCGTCGCAAGTCGGGTCGGGGTCGAGGGTTTGACCTGTGCTCGCTCTGCCTATCTATCAGACAGGAAACTGCTGACGGCAGGCAGCACGACAGCGCAGGCTCGCCACCGTCCATACCTGCGGGAGGACACAGGCAGGCTGCGGGGGCGCTGTCGCGACACGACACGCGAACAGCAGAGGGAACCACATGGCGCACGAACTCCACGATCGCGATCCTGGCCGCGGACGGTGTCGAGCGGGTGGAGCTCGACCAGCCGTGCGGGGCGCTGCACAGCGCCGGTGCGAGGACCGAGGTACTGTCCGTCCACTCCGGTGAGATTCAGGCCCGCCAGCAGGACACGCTCCCGGCGGGGACCGTCGCCGTCGACCGGCTGGTCGGCGAGGTGTCGGTGGACGACTACGACGCGTTGCTGCTGCCGGGCGGGACGGTCAATCCCGATCATCTGCGCATGGACCGGGACGCGGTCGGCTTCGTCAGGGCGTTCGCTGCGACCGGCAAGCCCATTGCGGCGATTTGTCACGGCCCCTGGACACTGGTGGAGGCCGATGTCGTGCGCGGGCGCAGGATCACCTCGTGGCCGAGCATTCGGACGGATCTACGCAACGCCGGGGCCGAGGTGGTCGACGAGGAGGTCGTCGTCGACCGGCAGTTCACCACGAGCCGTTCGCCTGCCGACCTGGCGGCCTTCTGCCGAACGATCGTGGAGCAGTTTGCGGAGTCCCGCGTGTCCGCTCGGTAACCCCGGGACTTTGTATACCGTATGCGTCCCGACCGTTGTGAACGCATCGAAAAGATCGCGCAGGCGTGGAGGCCGCTTCACTCTCTGTATCTTCACTATTTGTATACCGTATGCGTCGGTTGTTCGGTCCAGATGGTCTTACCCAGCCGGCCGTAGCGGCTGCCCCAACGCCGGGTCATCTGGGCTACGAGGAACAGGCCACGGCCACCCTCGTCGGTGGCGTGGGCGTAGCACAGCCGCGGTTGGGTGTTGCTGGCGTCCGCAACCTCGCACACGAGAAGGGCGTCGCGGATGAGCCGCACCCTGATCGGGCCTTGCGCGTACCGGATGGCGTTGGTGGCCAGCTCGCTGACGACCAGTTCGGTGGTGAAGACCAGATCGTCGAGGTTCCAGGCGGCCAGCTGCCGGGTCGTCAGGCTCCGGACTTCGGCGACCACGGACGGGTCGGCGGGAAACTCCCAGTCGACGACGGCCTCGGCCGCCACGGTGCGGGTGCGGGCGAGCAGCACGACGACGTCGTCCGCGGGCGGGGTTGACGACGTGTCGCCGAGCAGAGCGCGGCCGATGTCGTCCAGGGGGCGGTCCGCGTCGCAGAGCGCCTCCAGGCGGTCATGGAGCCATTCCATGCCCCGGGTGACGTCGCGGTTGTGCCGGTTGAGCAGCCCGTCGGTATACAGAACGAGCATGCTGCCGGGTTTCAGGTCGATCTCGGTGACCTCGAACGGCATGCCTCCCACGCCCAGCGGCGGGCCGGGGCTGACGTCGACGAAGTCGACGGTTCCCTCCGGTGTCACCACGGCCGGTGGTGGATGTCCGGCGCTGACGATCGTGCAGCGGCCGACGACCGGGTCGTACACGGCGTAGACACACGTCGCGCCCACCACGTCCCGCCTGGACAGGTCGGCCTCGTCGGCAAGCCGCTGCACAAGGTCGTCAAGGTGGGTGAGCAGTGCGCCGGGATCGAGATCCAGGTCGGCCAGGGCCTGCACGGCAGTGCGTAGCCGGCCCATGGTGGCGCTGGCGGACAGGCCGTGCCCGATGACGTCACCGACGACGAAGGCCACCCGCAGCGAGGACAGGGGGATGACGTCGTACCAGTCGCCGCCCACATCGCACCCTCGATCGGCCGGAAGGTACACGCCGGCCGTCTCGGCCGCGGTGGTGTCGGTGCTCGCGCGGGGCAGCAGACCCTGCTGCAACGCGACGGCCGCATGGCGCTCGCGGGTGTACCGGCGGGCGTTGTCCACGCTGAGCTCGGCGCGGGAGACGATCTCCCGCAGCAGCTTGCGGTCGTCTCGATCGAAGACGGGAGTCGAGCCGGTCCGCCACACGGTGACGATCCCGAACAGGAGGTCACGGACGTACAGGGGCGCGCTCATCCCGGAGTGCGCGTCCAGTGGGACCATCATGTCCGCGAAATCGCCCGCGGCGGGAATTGCCTCCGCCCGGGTGAAGGCCATCAGAACGTTGCCGTGCTGAAGATTTTTGATCTCCGGCCGGTCCGATAACGACGGGGTCAGCATACCCGCCAGGATGAATCCGGGAGACCAGCAGCCGCTGTTGCGGACCGCGGCGACGCGACGAAGAGGCAGCTGCCCGCCACCGAGTATTTTTGAGGGCTCGTCCCCGGCGCGGACGGCATCGTCGATGTCGACCGTGGCGATGTCGCCCAAGGCCGGGACGAGGACGTCGGCCAGATCCTGAGCTGTGCGATCGACGTCCAGCGAGCGACCGATTCGTCTGGCGGCTTCATAGAGCAGATACAGGTTGTGCAGGCTTTGCTGCTGTTCGGTCATGTCAGGTCCATGGAACGTTCCAGCTACATTGCATAGAACGCGATCTCGACGCCGTGCCTCCGTGTCCTGGCGAAGGACCACACGCCCGGCTCATGGGACGACGCCGAAGGATACCATCCGATGTGGTTTTCCGGCCTATTCACGAATAGATCCCACCGGGCGCCGCCCCATGGATATCGTCACGTGTGGGACCGGGCGGTCACGCAGCCGGAAACACCGGACGGAGCGCGGCTGGGACCGTGTCCTGCGTGTGCGGTGGGACCTTGTCCGATCGGTGGTGCAGGTCCGTCCGGCGGACACGATGCCGCCGACCGGTACGAGAAGACCCTGACCGCGGCCATTCCCGCCGTCCAGGCCCGGCCCGGGTGACGCCGAGTCCCGCCCGGGCCGCCAGCGGCGAACCGGCAGAAGGAGCGTGCGAGAGCATGTCGGACACAACCGTGTGGCGTGGTGTCCTCATCGAGGAGAGTCTCGACGACCCCGCCCTGCTCGAAGAGGTGAACGTGGTCGGCAGCAGTGCCGTTCTCCTCGAGGAGGAGGCCGAGCGGGGCGAAGTCACCTTTCGAAGGGTCGAAGTCCCGGAAGCCGCGGTCGACGCGGTCGTGGCCAAGGCGGCCCGGAGCATCAAGGACGCGTGGTATCTGCACCTGGTGAAAGGCGATCAGATGAAGGTCGTCTTCCGCGGCAAGGTCTTCACGCTCATCCGAGGCGATGAGGACGCGCTGCGTGCCGCGGTCGATTATGGAATTCGCCGGCACGGAATCAGGCGGGCCCAGCTCGGACTCGCCCGCCTCTTCGACCAGCCGTTCGGCGGGGACCGTATTCGGGATCGGCTCCCGGATGGCTCCCAGGACGACCTCGAAAACCATTCGGGGGCCTGATCCACCCGGTTGATCAGGCCCCCGACCTGATATTGCGAAGTCGGGGTGGCGGGATTTGCACCCGCGGCCCCTTTGTTTCCCGTCAATTCCCCTGAAATCACAGTAGTTTTCATCGGGCGGCTCCCCGGGCAACCGTGTCTGCGCAGATGTCGGCCGTTTCGGCACCGGTATCCGCCAGGGCCTCGGGTCGTCCCGGCAGGAGCATACCGGCGGCCAGGATGACGGCGACCGTGCCGATCACGAACCAGTGGACGCGGTGGAAGCCCGCCATCCCGTCACCGTCGCCGGCGGTCGTCAGGATGAGCGTGACGACGGCGATGCCGATCGCGGCGCCGAGCTGGTTGATGTAGAGCACCGAACTGCCCTGGGGTACCAGCGGGGCGGGCAGCGTCCGGTACAGCACCCCATCGTCGGTACGCCGACGAAGCCGAGTCCCAGGCCGACCACCAGCGCGGCCAGCGCCGGCCACACCTCGTCCGTGCGCGCTCCGATCTGAGTGAAGGCGAGCCCGCCGAGCGCGGTCACCACCGCGCCGCCGCGCGCCAGGCTCCGTGCGCCGAGCCGGTCGGACAGGCGTCCCGACAGCGGCATCGCGACGACGGCGCCGGCGGCGAAGGGCGCCACCAGCAGCCCGGCCGCGGGTGCACCGTACCCATTCGGCTGGCACCACCCGCAGTGCGCCGAGGAAGGCGACGATGCCGATCGGCAGGTTGATGAGGAACATCCACCGCCAGGTAAGACCCTGCAGGACGATCCCGCCGACGATCAGCCCGAGTACCGGGCCGGCGGAGAGAACCATGCCCATCAGGCCCATGACCCGTCCCGCGCGGCGGGGGCCGGCGGCGCGGGCCAGCAGCGTCAGCACGAGCGGATCGAGAATGCCGGCACCGAGGCCCTGGAGGACACGGAAGACGATCAGGGTCTGCACGTTCCAGGCCAGCCCGCACGCCAGTGATGCGGCCAGGAAGAGAACGAGGCCGAACAGCCACAGCTTCCTGCTGCCGAACCGGTCGACGGCCCAGGTGGTGATCGGGATGGCGGTGGTGAGGGCCAGCAGGTACCCGGTGGAGACCCAGCCGATCGTGCTCAGTGACGTGTGGAACCGCGTGGCGAGCGTGTCGATCCCGACAGCTACCACCGAGCCGTCGAGGATGCCCATGATCCCGCCGAGCAGGATCACGCCGATCAGCAGCCGAAGCGCGGGATCCAGCCGGTCGTCCCGTGTGCGCGGCATGGTGCCTTCACATGCTTCCCAGATCGTTCCCAGATTTGCACTCTATGGTGCACTTTAACAGCCCCACGCGTGTTCAAGGAACTGGATGGTGCGTATTCGTGCACGTACGGGTGCTGTAACTCGTGCGTTGCGGTATGGTGGCGCGGTGGGCGCAACGACGGCGTCGGCCGCGGCAGGGGGGGCCGGCTCGCGTGGGCGCATCGACAAACGGCAGGCGATCCTGGACGCCGCGTTCACCGTGTTCGCCCGCGAGGGGTACGCCCAGGCCACCGTGGACGCGATCGCAGCCGAGGCCGGTGTCGCCAAGCACACGATCTACAACCACTTCGGTGACAAGCAGACGCTGCTCCGCCAGGCGATAGCAGCCGAAGCGGATCGGGCGATGGCCGAGAACCTGGCCGCGGTCGAACGCCTACGCGACCATGACGGGGACATCCGCGTGGCACTGGAGAGCGTCGGCCACCGTCTTGTCCAGTGCTACTGCGACGACCGGTCCTGGGCGCTGCGGCGGCTCCTGTATGCCGAGATCAGTCAGTTCCCCGACCTGCTCGACATCATCCAGGGACGGGCGGCCAACCCTGTCACCGAAGCGCTCGCCGACCGGCTGGCGCGGCTGTCCCTCGCCGGCCGGCTGCGGATAAGCGACCCGGCCGAGGCAGCCGAACAGCTCGGCGCGCTGCTCACCGGCTCGATGGAGTCGCGTTCCCGCCTGGGTACCCGGCGCCTCCCCGATGCCGAGTTGCACAGCGTCACACGGGCCGCGGTCGACACCTTCCTGCATGCGTTCGGCGCGGAGCCCCCCGAGAACACGTAGTGGGATCCGGCGCCGTGCTGCTGCCCAACCACGCCCCGCTGACGATCGCGGAGCAGTTCGGGCTGCTGGCGGGTCTCTACCCGGAGCGGGTCGACCTCGGGCTGGGCCGTGGGGCGGAGGGGATCCCCAGGCGGCGGCCCGCGCTGGCGAAGACAGTGGCGTCGCTGGGCCGTGCCTAGCATCTCATGATTCCGCTTGTTTTACACGTTATTTATTGTGGTGTTTAGTGTCTAAAATACAATAAATTGCTTTCTCGCGGGGCATCCGCGCAGGTCGCGGGCGTTGTGATGGCGTCACTTATTCCATTATGAGCCCTTCATGCCGGGTTTCTGGAATCCGGCCAGGTCGCGCGCGGCCGTGAGCGTTCCGGCTGTCGACGCCGCGCCCACGGGTTGGCGTGAAATCCGCATCATATTTAGGCTATTCCTACTCTGTATAACGATCGATATGCAACATCAATCGAGGAGTGTGCATGTATCCCGGGGAGCACGCGGCGCGAACGCCGGCCAAGCCGGCTGCGGTCCTGGCAGGGACGGATGAGATCCTCAGCTACGCGGATCTGGAGGCCGGATCGGTGCGGCTGGCGCGGTACCTGCACGAGGCCGGACTGCGCCGAGGCGACCGGGTCGCGCTGCTCACCGACAACGGCCTCAAGGCGTTCGAGGTGTACTGGGCCACCCAGCGCAGTGGGCTCTACCTCACCGCGGTGAACCGGCACCTGTCGCCGGCTGAGATCGCCTACATCGTCAACGACTGCGGTGCCAGAGTGATCATCGTGTCGGCCGCGCTGGCCACGCTCGCCGCGGCTGTCGTCGCCGACACGCCCTCGGTGCGCCACCGGCTTGCCTTCGGCGGCGACGTCGTGGGTCACCTGTCCTACGAGGCGGAGGTCGGGGCCTGCTCCGCGCAGCCGCTGCCCGATCAGCCGCGCGGCGCGGACATGCTGTATTCCTCCGGTACGACCGGCCGGCCCAAGGGTGTCATGGCGGAGCTGCCCGACCGGCAGGTGCACGAACCCGGTGACCGGCTGGTGGCGCTGAGCCAGGCGCTCTACGGCATGGACGCGGACACGGTCTACCTCTCGCCCGCCCCGATCTACCACGCCGCGCCGTTGCGGTACGCAGGCGTCGTGCAGTCGTTGGGCGGCACGGTCGTCCTGATGGAGCGGTTCGACGCGGAGCAGGCGCTCAGCGCGATCGAACGGTTCCACGTCACCCACAGCCAATGGGTGCCGACGATGCTCATGCGGATGTTCAAGCTGCCGGCCCACATCCGCGACCGCTACGACCTGTCCAGCATGCGAGTGGCGATCCATGCTGCCGCGCCGTGCCCCGTCGAGCTCAAGCGGGCGATCATCGACTGGTGGGGTCCGATCCTCCACGAGTACTACTCGTCCACGGAGGGCCCCGGCGCCACGTTCATCACCAGTGAGGAATGGTTGCGCAAGCCCGGTTCGGTCGGTCACGACGGCTATCTCGGCACCGTCCGGATCTGCGGACAGGACGGCGAGGAACTTCCTGCCGGCGAGATAGGCGCAATCTATTTCGAGCGGGACGAGCTTCCTTTCCGCTACCACAACGACCCGGCGAAGACGGCGGCGGCGCAGCATCCCCGTCATCCCACCTGGACGACGACCGGCGACGTCGGCTACCTGGACTCCGACCGTTATCTCTTCCTGACCGACCGGGAGTCCTTCATGATCATATCTGGCGGGATGAACATCTACCCGCAGGAGGTCGAGGACTGCCTGGCGCTCCATCCCAAGGTCCTCGACGTCGCCGTCATCGGTGTGCCCGACGCGGAGATGGGCGAGGCGGTAAAGGCCGTCGTGCAGCCCGCGCCCGGAGTGTCACCAGGTCCCGACCTCGAACGCGAGCTGCTGGAATACGCCCGCGACCGGATAGCCCACTACAAGTGTCCACGCAGCGTCGACTTCTTCGACGTCCTGCCGCGTACCCCGACCGGGAAACTGGTCAAAAGGACCCTGCGGGAACGCTACCTGACCGCGGCTTGGCCCTCGGACTGGTGGATTACCGGCCCCGCAAGTCATGACCCGCAAGTCATGATTTGGGGGCTTGGGTCGCCGGCAGCGCGACATAGAGCATGATTGCGCGGCCTTTGGCCCTTCGTAACCCGGGGGCCTGGGCCGCCCGGACCGGCTTCGCCGGCAGTCAGTTCTGACCGTCAAACGGTCGGTTGGCGGTAGTGTTCACTCCATGTCCACATCCCGGCCCGCCCCCCAGGCGGCCACCTCCGGCGGTGCCTCGCCCGCGCCGGGGGCTCCAGGCTCGGGCGCCGGTGTCACGGCAGCGCCGGGCCGGTCAGGCCAGCCGGGTCAGCGTACCCACAAGGAACGCACCACGGACAGCCGTCAGCGCATCCTCGACGCGGCGGTCAACTGCCTTGTACGACACGGCTACGCCGGCACCACCACTCTGGTGATCCAGGCGGAGGCCGGGGTGTCCCGGGGCCGGCTGCTGCACCACTTCCCGTCCCGGGAGGTGTTGCTGGTCGCGGCAACCCAGCACCTCGTGGCGACCCGGCTGACCTCCGTGTGGGAGCGGTTCGGCGAGCCGCCGGATCACCTCTCCGGCGGCACGGCGCGCCTCGACTGGGCGATCGAGCTGATGTGGTCGACCTTCGACCAGCCGTACTTCTGGGCGGCGATGGAACTGTGGACGGCGGCCCGCACCAACGAGACCCTGCGGGATGCGCTGGCCCCCGCCGAGCGCCGGCTCGGCGTCTCCATCCGGTCCGCCGTCGAGGACACGTTCGGCCCGGCGCTGGCATCCGGGGAGAACTTCCCGCAGGTGCGGGAGCTGCTGATAACGAGCATGCGCGGAGTCGTGATGACCTACGGATTCGACCTGCGCACCGCGGACAGTGACCCACATCTCGCCCAGTGGAAACGGATGGCGCGTCAACTGCTCGGCTTGTGACGCACCATGGCCGAGCCGGCCTGACTCCACCTTCCCTGGCGAGTCCACCGTGTTCGTACGGACGTGACCGCTTGACGCGCTGCTACAGTCAGGATTGACTGTTAATGGGTTGATCCTGACCGTGCATCCCGTGGTCGGCGGTCCGGGCGGGCGCCGCAGCCGGAGCCGAGCGTGCCCACCCGCGCCGCCCGAAGCAGCCTCCTCGTCAGGTTCGTCAGGAAGGAAGCGTCAACGTGAGCACCGAGGCATTCATCTACGACGCGATCCGCACCCCGCGCGGCCGCGGCAAGAAGACCGGCTCGCTGCACGGGGTGAAGCCGGTCTCCCTGGTCGTCGGGCTGATCGACGAGATACGCAAGCGCAACCCGAACCTCGACGTCGACCGGGTTTCCGACCTGGTGCTCGGTGTCGCCGCCCCGGTCGGCGACCAGGGCGCGGACATCGCCCGCACGGCGGTGCTGGTCGCGGGGCTGCCGGACACGGTCGGCGGGGTACAGCTCAACCGGTTCTGCGCCTCCGGCCTGGAGGCCGTCAACACCGCCGCGCAGAAGGTGCGCTCGGGGTGGGACGAGCTCGTCCTCGCCGGCGGGGTCGAATCGATGTCCCGGGTACCGATGGGTTCCGACGGCGGCGCCTGGGCGAGCGACCCGGCGACGAACTACCAGACGATGTTCGTGCCGCAGGGTGTCGGCGCGGACCTGATCGCCACGATCGAGGGCTTCTCCCGCACGGACGTCGACACCTACGCGATCCAGTCGCAGCAGCGCGCCGCCCACGCGTGGAAGAACGGCTACTTCGCCCGGTCCGTGATCCCGGTGTACGACCACGGCCTGCTCGTGCTCGACCACGACGAACACATGCGGCCGGAGTCGACGGTCGACAGTCTGGGCACGCTGCCGCTGTCGTTCGCGGCAGTCGGCGAGCAGGGCGGGTTCGACGCCGTGGCGCTGCAGAAGTACCACTGGGTGGAGAAGATCGACCACGTGCACACCGCGGCGAACTCCTCGGGCATCGTGGACGGCGCCGCGCTGGTCCTGGTCGGCAGCGAACAGGCGGGCGCCGAGCTCGGGCTGACCCCGCGGGCACGGGTCGTGGCCACGGCGACCTCCGGCGCGGACGCCACGATCATGCTCACCGGGCCGACTCCGGCGACGCGCAAGCTGTTCGCGCACACCGGCCTCGGCGTCAACGACATCGACCTGTTCGAGATCAACGAGGCGTTCGCGTCCGTCGTCCTGAAGTACCAGAAGGACATCGGCATCCCGAGCGAGAAGCTCAACGTCAACGGCGGCGCGATCGCGATGGGACACCCGCTCGGCGCCACCGGGGCGATGCTCGTCGGCACGATGGTCGACGAGTTGGAGCGGCGCGGCGCCCGGCGGGCTGTGGTGACGCTGTGCATCGGCGCCGGGATGGGCGTCGCGACGCTGGTCGAGCTGGTCTGAAGCCCCGGCCCGCCGCCGGTATCCCGCCGTCCGCGCGTCCCCGGCTCGCCCTGTCCCGACCGGGCCGACACCTGCCCGTCCGCATCCCACCGCCGTGCCCGAGCCGGCTCCCATCAGCGCCCCCGGGCCCGCCGCCCACGCGCTCACGACCTGGAGACGAGAGACCACCGATGACCGAGCCGAACACCATCCGCTGGGAGCAGGACGCCGACGGCATCGTCGTGTTGACGTTGGACGACCCGGACCAGTCCGCCAACACCATGAACGCCGCCTACACCACATCGATGGGCGCGGTGGTCGAGCGGCTGGAGCGGGAGAAGGACACCGTAACCGGTGTCGTGCTGACGTCGGGGAAGAAGTCCTTCTTCGCCGGCGGCGACCTGCGTGATCTGATCAGAACGGGTCCGGACGACCGGCAGGCCGTTTTCGACGACGTGACCGCCGTGAAGAACCAGCTGCGCCGGCTGGAGACGTTCGACCGCCCGGTCGTCGCGGCGATCAACGGTTCGGCGCTCGGCGGCGGCCTGGAGATCGCGCTCGCAGCCCATCACCGGATCGTCGCCGACGTCCGCGGCCTGCAGCTCGGCCTGCCGGAGGTCACCCTCGGCCTGCTGCCGGCCGCCGGCGGCGTCGTGCGCACCGTGCGCCTGCTCGGCATCGTGAACGCGCTGCTGGGCGTCCTGCTGCAGGGCCAGCGACACACCCCGGCCAAGGCGCGGGAGATCGGTCTGGTACACGAGCTGGTCGGTTCGGTCGACGAGCTGGTGCCGGCCGCCAAGGCGTGGATCAAAGCCAACCCGGCCGCCGCGCAGCCCTGGGACACGAAGGGGTACAAGATACCGGGCGGCGCACCGTCCACCCCGGCGTTCGCCGCCAACCTCCCGGCGCTGCCGGCGAACCTGCGCAAGCAGCTCAAGGGCACGAACCTGCCGGCGCCGCCGGCCATCCTCGCGGCCGCGGTCGAGGGCGCCCAGGTCGACGTCGACACGGCGTTCGTGATCGAGTCGCGTTACTTCCTCGACCTCGTCACCGGCCAGGTCGCGAAGAACATGATCCAGGCGTTCTTCTTCGACATCCAGCACATCAACTCCGGCGCCAGCCGGCCGGCCGGCCACCCGACGTCGCCGGCGAGCAAAGTGGCGGTGCTCGGCGCGGGGATGATGGGCGCGGCGATCGCCTACGTCTACGCGAAGGCGGGCGCCGACGTCCTCCTCAAGGACGTCACCCTCGACGCGGCCGTGCAGGGCAAGGGGTACTCGGAGAACCTCGTCGTCAAGGCGGTGCAGCGGGGCCGCACGACCCAGCAGGCCGGCGACGCGTTGCTCGCCCGGATCACCCCGACCGCCGACGTGGCCGACCTCGCCGGCGCCGACCTCGTCATCGAGGCGGTGTTCGAAAGCCCCGAGCTCAAGCACAAGGTCTTCCGGGAGATCCAGGACGTCGTCGCCCCGGACGCGCTGCTGTGCTCCAACACCTCCACACTGCCGATCACGACGCTCGCCCACGGCGTGCAGCGGCAGGAGGACTTCATCGGCCTGCACTTCTTCTCGCCCGTCGACAAGATGCCGCTGGTGGAGATCATCGTCGGTGAGAAGACGGGCGACGCCGCACTCGCCCGCGCGTTCGACGTCGTCCAGCAGATCCGCAAGACGCCGATCGTCGTCAACGACAGCCGCGGTTTCTTCACCAGCCGCGTCATCGGCACGTTCCTCAACGAGGCCGTCGAGATGGTCGGCGAGGGGCTCAACCCCGCCTCCATCGAGCAGGCCGGTGCGCAGGCCGGCTACCCGGCCCCACCGCTGCAGCTGCTCGACGAGCTCACGCTCACCCTGCCACGCAAGATCCGTCAGGAGTCCAGGGCGGCCCTGCAGGCCGCCGGCGGTGTGTGGCGGGAGCGCGGTTACGAGGCGGTCGTCGACCGGCTGATCGACGAGTTCGGGCGGCCGGGGCGCTCCGGTGGTGCCGGTTTCTACGAGTACGTCGATGGAAAGCGGGCCGGTCTCTGGAAGGGCCTCCACGAGCACTTCGTCAAGGACGGGCACGAGATCCCCTTCGAGGACATGAAGGAGCGCATGCTGTTCGCCGAGGCGCTGGAGACCGTCCGCTGCTTCGACGAGGGCGTGCTGCGCTCCGTGCCGGAGGCGAACATCGGTTCGATCCTGGGGATCGGCTTCCCGGCGTGGACCGGTGGCGTCATCCAGTACATCAACGGCTACCAGGGTGGGCTGCCGGGGTTCGTCGCCCGTGCGTGGGTGCTCGCCGGACGCTACGGCGAGCACCTCACCCCACCGGCGTCGCTGGTGGCCAAGGCCGAGCGCGGCGAGACGTACGCCTGATCACGGGGCGTAGACGCGTACGGCCGCGCCGTCGGGGCGTTCCGGCGTGGTGAAGCGGTCAAGGCGGAAGAAGCGTTCGATGTGGTTGAGGTAGGTCCCGGTCAGGGGGTCAACGCGGCGTTACCGTCCTCGCGACCACGACAAGCACCGCCACCCCGGCAGGGATGTCCGTCAGGGATGGGTGCAGGGCGCGGCGGAGGATCGGCGGGGGTGCCTATCGGGGTCCGTCCGTTGCGGACCCGAGATGTGACCGTTATACGCCGATAGGTAGCGTAAGGCGCCAGGGTGCGGCCTTAGGGGGTCTCTGGGTCTCTGAGGGGGAAGGATCGTGGCCATAGAGCGCCATCTCGTGCTCGTCGAGGCCTCCGGAATCCAAAGCTTCATCTTCGACACCAACAAACGACGTGAAAATGTCGGCGCGTCGCAGCTCGTGGACAGCGTCGGTGAGTGGACCGCCGAAGAGCTGACACACCTGGTGCCGGGCTGTACGCGGCAGTCCCGTATTCCGGACGGCCCGACCGATGCGGCCGCCGCCGAACTGCTCACCAGCGCCGCGGCGAGCATCTCCAGCGGGTGGACACCCACCGCACGGGCAAGGACCGGAATGACGATCGGGTCGACTGCGGATTCGTTGGCGAGCCACCGCCGGATCTTGTCGGCGCTGTCCTTCAGTCCGAGTTCCAAGGCGACCTGGGCGGTAAGCGCGGGGGTCATCATGCGCGCCTGCGCGGCTTTCATCGCGTCCGCCCAACGCACCTGTTCCGGCCGGTTTCTGGCGGGGGTCGGTACGGCAAGCGGCTGATACCGCCCGATGGGCTCGAAATCGGGCATAATTCATCGTCGCGCATCGCCGTTGGCGTCCGCGGTTCACCCTGCCACGCCGGCAACCTCCTGCCGGCAAGCCTCTGCGGGCAACTGCCAGCTGGCGATCAACTGCCTGGTCGTGGCGTCGAAACCGCCCGCGCCATCCCCTATTGACATGAAGTGCGGTTCAGGTTGCAGGCTGCTGTCATGTCCTTCACCGACATCGAACGCGCCTACCTCGCCGGCCAGCGGCTCGGACGGCTCGCCACGGTCGCGCCCGACGGCTCGCCGCAGAACAGCCCGGTGGGCTTCCGTTACAACGAGGCCGCCGGCACCATCGACATCCACGGCTACAGCCTGGGTGCCAGCCGCAAGTTCCGGAACGTCGCCGCCACCGCGGCCGTCTCCCTGGTCGTCGACGACATCGCCTCCGTGGACCCGTGGCGGGTCCGCGGCCTGGAGATCCGCGGCAAGGCGGAGGCGGTGACGGACGAGGACCCGCCCGCAGCCTACCTGAGCCGCGAAGTCATCCGCATCCATCCGCGGCGCATCATCAGCTGGGGCATCGACCCGGACGCCCCGAGAATGTCGGCTCGGGACGCCACAGTGTGATCCCGTTCACTGGTGCGCGGGCGTCCACGAGCTGCGGCAGTTCGGAGCCGGTGTTCGAACCGGGCCGTGCCGTCCGCCCGCGTGCGGTGCAGCCCAGCGTCCGGAGCCGATGATCGTCGAAATTGCGTCCGCCCACCACTGCAGACAACGGATTCGCCCATCACGGCAGACAGTAGACACAGCAGACACCAGAAAGGTCACTACCATGACCGTACAGCTGAATCACACCATCGTGTCAGCCCATGACAAGAGCGCGTCGGCCGCCTTTCTCGCCGGAATTCTTGGGTTGGACGCCCCCACGCCGTTCGGGCACTTCCTCGTGGTCACAGCCGACAACGGCGTGAGTCTCGACTTCGCCGAGACCAAAGCAACGATCGTTCCGCAACACTACGCCTTCCTTATCAGTGAAGCGGAGTTCGACGAGATCTTCGGACGGATCCGTGAGCGCGGTATCCGCTACTGGGCCGATCCGGGCCGCAGCCGGCCAGGCGAGATCAACCACGGCGACGGCGGCCGCGGGGTTTACTTCGAGGATCCGGACGGTCACCTGCTCGAGGTCCTCACCCGCCCCTACGGAAGCGGGGCCTGACAGCCCGACTGCGCCAGAGAAGGCCAAAGGCGGCGCGATCATATTTTTCTCGCGCTCGGGGGCCCGGAAGCCGATCTGGGAGGCCCAGGTCCCCAGGTCCCTGGGTTGCTGATCGGAACTCGTCGGCCTCCGTCGGACGACGGTGCGTCATCGGCAGGTGAGATCGCCGAGAGCTCC
>NZ_CAAAFT010000251.1:19500-25027 GCF_900634765.1 Candidatus Protofrankia californiensis
GGCCGGTCCGCCGGCGCTATTGTTGCAGTCAGTCATGACTGTTGTTGTGAGCGGAATCGGGGAGATCGATGCGGATCGGAATGACTGTGAGCTACAGTGGCGGCTTCGCGGAGACCGTCGCCGAGCTGGAAGATTTCGAGAAGGTCGGGCTCGACATTGTTGCGGTCCCCGAGGTATACACTTTTGACGCGGTCAGCCAGCTCGGCTTCATCGCGGCGCGGACCAGCCGGTTGGAGATCACTTCCGGCATCCTGCAGTTGTACACCCGTACGCCGACGCTGACCGCGATGACCGCCGCGGGCCTGGACTTCGTCTCCGGCGGCCGGTTCTGGCTGGGTCTGGGCGCTTCCGGGCCGCAGGTGATCGAGGGCTTTCACGGTGTCGTCTATGACGCGCCGCTGGCCCGCACCCGCGAGGTGGTGGAGATCTGTCGCCAGGTGTGGCGGCGGGAACCGGTCGTGCATCAGGGCAGGTATTACCAGATCCCGCTTCCGGAGGGCCAGGGCAGCGGTCTCGGTAAGCCACTGAAGATCATAAATCGTCCGGTACGGCCCCGGATCCCGATCATCCTGGCCGCGATCGGCCCGCGTAACGTCGCGCTGGCTGCCGAGATCGCGGAAGGATGGCTGCCGCTGTTCTTCCATCCGGACAAGGTCGCCGACGCATGGGAAAGCGCTCTGCAGGAGGGTTACGCCAAGCGCGACCCCCAGCTCGGCCCGCTGGACATCACGGCCAGCGTGCCCCTCGCCATCGGCGAGGGCATCGAGGACAACACCGCGCTCCTGCAGCCCTACCGCGCCCAGTTGGCCCTCTACATCGGCGGCATGGGCGCGAAGGGCAAGAACTTCTACAACGACCTGGCCCGCCGGTACGGGTACGAGCAGGCTGCTGAAGTCATCCAGGATCTGTACCTTGCCGGGCACAAGGAGCAGGCGGCGGCAGCCGTCCCGGACGACCTGGTCCGGGACACCTCGCTGGTGGGTCCGCCCGGGTACATCAAGGAGCGGGTTGCCGCCTTTGCGGCGGCCGGTGTCACGACCCTGCACGTGACACCACTGGCGGCCACACACGCCGAGCGTGTGCATGCCGTCGAACAGCTACGCGCGATCATCGACTAGAGCTGGAAGACCGGTCAGAGTCGGAAGCGGTCAGGGCCGGAAGAAGGCACACCACCGGCTGGTGCGGACTCCGGGAGGAGCCCACACCAGCCTTCGCCCCCCAGGTCGGTCGCCCCCGCGGTTTGCGTCAGCGCGGTTTGCGTCAGCTCCTGAGCAGGTGGCGGGCCATGACCATGCGCAGGATCTGGTTGGTGCCCTCGTAAATCTGGGTGATCTTGGCGTCGCGCATCATCCGCTCCACCGGGAAGTCCCGGGTGTAGCCTGCCCCTCCGAACAGCTGCACCGCATCGGTGGTCACCGACATCGCCACGTCCGAGGCGTACGTCTTGGCCGCCGCGGCACGGAACCCCGCCTCCGGCTCACCCCGCTCGCTGGTCGCCGCCGAGGCGTATACCAGGTGCCGCGCAGCTTCGATCTTCATCGCCATCTCGGCCAGCATGAACTGCACACCCTGGAAATCTCCGATGCGCTGCCCGAACTGCCTGCGTTCCCGCACGTAGTCCACTGTTGCGTCCAGTGCACCCTGCGCGATTCCCAGTGCCTGCACCGCGATCGTCGGACGGGTGTGGTCCAGCGTGGCCAACGCCGTCTTCAAGCCGGTTCCGGGGTCGCCGATGATCCGATTTGCCGGGATCGTGCACTCCTCGAAGTGGATCTCCCGGGTCGGTGACCCTTTGATCCCCAGCTTCCGCTCCTTGTTCCCCACCGAGAAACCCGGGTCGTCCCGGTGCACCGCGAACGCCGAAATGCCCCGCGAGGGCTTTTCCGCCTTCGGGTCGCTCACCGCCATCACCGTGTACCAGGTCGACTCCCCGGCGTTGGTGATCCAGGTCTTCGTACCGTTGAGCACCCAGTGATCCCCGTCCAGCCGGGCGCGGGTGCGCATCGACGCGGTATCCGAACCCGCCTCCCGCTCGGACAGCGCGTACGAGATCAAGGCGCCGCCCGCGATGTCGGGCAGTACCGTGTTCTTCAACTCCTCGCCGGCGGACAGGATGATAGGTTGTGTGCCCAGCTTGTTCACCGCGGGGATCAACGACGAGGAGGCGCACACCCGCGCGACCTCTTCGATCACGATGCATGCCGACACCGCGTCCGCGCCCTGACCGCCGTAGGACTCCGGGATGTGCACCGCGTGGAAATCCGCCTTCACCAGGGCATCCTGGGCCTGCGTCGGATACCGCTCGGCTTCATCCACCTCCGCCGCGTACGGCGCGATCTCCTTCTCTGCCAGCGCGCGTACAGCCGCACGCAGCGCGTCGTGCTCTTCACCGAGCCGGTAAAGCCCGAAGCCCTGGCTCATCCCCGATCCTTCCCGAGAAGATCAACTCTGATAGTCGTAGAAGCCGCGGTAGGACTTCTTGCCCAGCAGTCCCGCGTCAACCATCCGCAACAGTAGTGGCGGAGCGGTGTAAAGCGGTTCCTTGAACTCCTCGTACATCGAGTCCGCCACCGCCTTCACGGTGTCCAGCCCGATCAGATCGGCGAGCCGCAGTGGTCCCATCGGATGTGAGCACCCGTGCACCATGCCGTCGTCGATGTCCTCCACCGACGCGAAACCCGACTCCATCATCCGGATTGCTGACAGTATATATGGGATCAACAGTGCGTTGACCACGAAGCCCGCTCTGTCCTGCGAACGGATCACCGTTTTGCCCAGCGCCTCACCGGCGAAGGCCGTGGCGACCGCTATGGTCTCCTCAGCGGTCAACAACGACGGGATCAACTCCACCAGCTTCAACACCGGTACCGGGTTGAAGAAATGGATGCCCACCACATGTGCGGGCCGTGCTGTGGCCATACCCAGCTTCATGATCGGAATCGACGAGGTGTTCGACGCCAGGATCGCATCGGGTGAGGACACCACCTTGTCCAGTGCCGCGAACACCTCCAGCTTGACCTGCTCGTTCTCCGCGACGGCCTCGACTGTCAGATCCCGGTCGGCGAACTCGTCCAGGTCAGTGGTGTAACGTAGCCTGCCCAACGCCGCATCGCGATCATCCGCGGTCAGTTTCCCGCCCCGAACCGCCCGCTCGAACGACTTCTCGATCCGCTGCCGGCCCGCCTCAAGCGCGAGCTGATTCGCCTCGGTTACCAGGACGTCCAATCCTGCCCGCGCACTGACCTCGGCGATACCCGACCCCATCAGCCCGGCACCCACAACCCCGACCCGGTGGATCCCACTCATGTTCGGTTCTCCTTGTCCTGGCCCGGTGGGCCGTTGCGCGTCGCATCGGTCCTGGCCGCCGATCCCGCGCCGGTTCAGTGTCCTCCCGGTGTTCGTCGGCAGCTGAGAGCCTCGCCGTCGCGAACAAAAGATATTTTGACATCCGTCTATCGGATGTACAAGTTTCCTGTCGTTTTTTGCCACCCCACCCCGGACCGGGCGGTCGAACCGGGTCGTCGGAGCCGGAGCCGGAGCTGTGGATGGAGCCGGTCGGTCGTGCTCGTCCCCTTTCCGCTTGCTCCGGCGGGGAGTGTTCGCATCCGGTTGCGAATTGTTATGACGCGCGTACGTCAAGTTTTCGGACGCGAGCTGTAGCGGTTATGTTGCAGACAGTTCGGCAAGCGGGCCGGGCGGGGCAGGTACGGCAGGCGGGATCCGCGGTTGCGCTCCATACGGGACAGCTCACGGCGCGGACTGTCCCGGACACAGCCGAGCGGACGCGGCGCCCTTCGGCGCCGGGGAGCGGATGCTGCGTGCTGTGCCGGGCTCTGCCGGGAACTGCCCGTAACGCCCCACCGGAACGGGTGAAGGGAAACGGCATGGCCAGGCGAACGACGACGGTTGCCGCCGCCGGACTGCTCGCGGTAGCGCTGACCGCCGGCGCATGCGGGGGAGGGACATCCAGCGGCCGGGGTACGGAGTACGTCATCGGCTTCCAGGGGCCGCTGTCAGGTGACGGCCAGCAGCTCGGCGTCAACGCGGTCAACGGCGCCCGAACGGCGGTCGACCGCGCCAACAGAAGCGGGCGCCTCCCGTTCACCCTCCGGCTGGTGGAGGCCGACGACCAGGGCAGCGCGGAACAGGGTCCCACCGCAGCCCAGAAACTCATCGACGATCCGGACGTCATAGGTGTGGTCGGGCCGGTCTTCTCAGACGCCGCCAAGGCCAGTGAACCGCTCTACAGCCAGGCCAGCCTGCTGTCGGTGAGTCCGTCGGCGACGAACCCGCAGCTCACCGAGCTCGGTTTTGTCAGTTTCTATCGTGTGATCGCCCCCGACACCGTGCAGGGTACCGCCGCCGCCGACTATGTCGCGAAGGCGCTCAAATCCCGGAAGGTGTTCTCCCTGGACGACAAGAGCGAATACGGCACAGGCCTGTCCGGGGTACTCGAGAAGGAGTTGCGGACGCAGAGGGTGAATGTCACGCATGACGCCGTCAACCCCACAAAGGACTACACTTCCGAGGCGACGAAAATAATATCCGAGAAACCGGACACGGTGTTCTACTCCGGCTATTATCAGGAATTTGCGCTGCTGGCCAAGGCGTTGCGCGCCAAGGGGTTCACCGGAACCCTCATGAGTGGCGACGGGTCGAACGACGACCAGTTCATCGCCCAGGCGGGTGCGGCGAATGCCGAGGGCGCGTACCTGACCTGTCCGTGTGGCGACCCCAACAGCGACCCGCGGGCCGCCGGATTCGTCGCGGACTACAAGCGGGTCAACAACGGCGCACAGCCGGGGACCTATTCCGGCGAGGCGTACGACGCGACGAACGCGGTTATCGAGGTTCTGCGCAAACTCGGGCCGGAGGCCAGCCGGGAGGCGGTGGCACAGGCGTTCGCATCGGTTGACTTCGAAGGCGTCACCAAGCGGATCGTCTTTTCCCCGACCGGTGACGTCACCGGCTCCACCGTGTACGTCTACCAGGTCCGCGGTGGCCGGCGGAACGTGCTCGGGACCACCGCGGCACTGATCAAACCCTGAATCGAGCCCTGAGCCATGACGGGTGCCCCGCGCGGGGCACCCGTTCGCTCGCCGCAGGCACCGGCCGCTGCGCCGCCAGGTGCGCCCCCGCATCGCCTCAGACCCTGGTCATCGTCGGGATGGCGGTGATGATGCTCATCCTGGTCGACCGGGTGGTCGCCGGCACCCGGCCGGCGGGGGCATCCGCGCGGTCGCGGCGGACGCCGACACCGCGAGCCTGATGAGGATCGACGTCGAACGGATGATCGTCGCCGCGTGCGTGCTCGGCGGTCGGTTGACAGTTGCAAACGGCAGATGAATGAGTGGGACCCGGGACGGTCTTTGGCGCCGTCCGCACCTTCCCCGTGTGCAGACGTTATCTACTCGTCCGCCCCGGGTCCCACTGTCCAAGGACGCTAGGACCCAACCGCCATCGGCGTCAATTCGCCGGGCGGAGAGCATCCGCCTGTTGTTTGTACACTGTGTTTTTCGCCCCCACC
>NZ_CAAAFT010000251.1:25458-27914 GCF_900634765.1 Candidatus Protofrankia californiensis
TTGATCCTGTCCGCTCGTCGATTGAGCCGCGCTCCGTCTGCCCCGCACCTTCCCGTCGGCCTTCTCCGCGTGACGGTCGACACATACTCCTGGTCGGAAGCGACCCGACGGGCCGGACGGGCAGCCGGGCAGATAACTGCCCATTGCCCGGCTCGTGGATAGTCGCCCCGACTAACTGTTGTCACCGCTGCCGGTCGGTGTCGTGACGCTTCTGCCGGTCGGCACGCGGTTGCGAAGCATGCAGGTGAGGCGAGACGTGCACACCGGGCGTTCGGCGTCATCGGTAATCCGAATGTCAAAGGTGGCGAGCGTCCGGCCGGCGTGCACCCGGGTCGCGACACCGGTGATTGTCCCGGACGACACCGCCCGGTGATGGGTGGCGCTGATTTCGACACCGACCGACACGCCGGCGGGGCCGGCGGTCAGCATGGCGCCGATGGAACCGATCGTTTCGGCCAGCACCACCGAGGCGCCGCCGTGCAGCAGTCCGTAAGGCTGCCGGTTGCCTTCCACGGGCATGGTCGCAACCACGCGGTCGGCGCTTGCCTCGACAAGCGTGATGCCCATGCGCTCGGCGAGCTCACCTCGTCGGGCACTGATCGCATCAAGCGCCGTCACATGCTCGGACACGACGATGTCGTCGTCGGCACCCGCGCTGCCGTCGGCTGGGTCGCCGGAGGCGGAGTCCGGGCCGGAGGCCGTTGCGGTACGTGGTAAGGCTGGCGTACCCAGCGGGGCGCTCGGTGACAAGGCGTCCGGCGAAGTCTGCGAATCGGTCACGTTAGGAGCCTACGTACCCACGTTGGGGCCTGCGGGCCGGTGAACCGCCGCACGCCGCACGCCGCACGCCGCGGTCCGCGGCGGGCCGACACCGGCCGGTGGCAGCAGCTGGACCCGCGCCGGGCGCTGGACCCGCGGCGGGCGTAAATAGAATTGACGTCGTGCCCGCCACAACCGCGACCTCCGGCAACTCCACCGTCGGCAAGGCGACCGTCGGCCGTCCGTCACGAGCGGCTTCCGCCAAGCCGGCGGCCAGCGCGGCGTCGGCGTCGGCGGCAGGCGAACCGCGGCTGCTCCTCCTCGACGGCCACTCCCTGGCCTACCGGGCGTTCTTCGCGCTCCCGGTCGAGAACTTCTCCACCACGACGGGGCAGCCGACCAACGCCGTCTACGGCTTCACCTCGATGTTGATCAATGTGTTGCGGGACGAACGGCCCACCCATGTCGCGGTGGCCTGGGACCTTCCGGTGCCGACCTTCCGGCATACCCAGTACGCCGAGTACAAGGCGGGACGGGCCGAGACGCCCGCGGACTTCGTCGGGCAGGTCAGCCTCATCCACCAGGTGTGCGACTCCCTCGCCGTTGCCGGGGTCGCCGCCGCCGGTTACGAGGCCGACGACGTCATCGCCACCCTTGCCACCCAGGGCGCGGCCCTGGGCATGCAGGTCCTGGTCGTCACCGGCGACCGTGACGCGCTGCAGCTCGTCGACGAGCGGGTGACGGTGCTGATGACCCGGCGCGGCATCAGTGACATGACCCGGTTCACCCCCGCCGAGGTCGAGGCCAAGTACGGTCTCACCCCGGCGCAGTACCCGGACTTCGCCGCGCTGCGCGGGGACCCGTCGGACAACCTGCCGTCGGTGCCCGGGGTGGGGGAGAAGACCGCCACCAAGTGGATCCAGCAGTTCGGGTCGCTGGCCGCTCTGGTGGACCGGGCCGACGAGGTCGGCGGGAAGGCGGGCGCGGCGTTGCGCGCGCACCTGGCCAACGTGATCCGTAACCGGACACTGACCGAGCTGGCCCGCGACGTGCCGCTGGAGGTCACTCCCGCCGACCTCCACCTGCGGCCATGGGACAGGGAGGCCGTCCACCAGCTCTTCGACACCTTGCAGTTCCGGGTGCTGCGGGAGCGGCTGTACACGGCGCTGGCCGCGGTCGAACCCGAGGCCGACGAGGGTTTCGAGGTGACCACGCAGGTGCTGGCGCCGGGGGAGGTGGCGCGCTGGCTGGCCGAACACGCGAGCTCCGGCGAACGTCTCGGGGTATACGTCCGGGGCAGCTGGGGCCGGGGCACCGGCAGCGTCACCGGTCTTGCGCTCGCCACCGCCGACGGTGTCGGCGCGTGGATCGACCCCATCGGGCTCACCGCGGACGACGACGCGGCGCTGGCGTCGTGGCTGGCCGATGACAACCGTCCCAAGGCCGCTCATGACGTCAAGGGCCCCATGCTGGCACTTGCCGCCCGCGGGTTCTCCCTCGCCGGTGTCACCAGTGACACCGCACTCGCGGCCTACCTCGCCCTGCCCGGTCAGCGCACCTTCGACCTCGCCGACCTCGTTCTGCGTTACCTGCGGCGTGACCTGCGCCCGGAGGCGCTCGGGACGGGGCAGCTGACCATCGACGGATCGGACGAGGCGGACGCGGCCGGCGCGGACGTCGTCCGTGCCCGCGCAGGG
>NZ_CAAAFT010000251.1:28213-32703 GCF_900634765.1 Candidatus Protofrankia californiensis
CCACCTGCTCGAACTCCAGAAGCACTACGGCGCGGAGGTCACCGCGGTGGCCGGGCAGGCCCACGAGATCGCCGGACGGCCGTTCAATCTCAGTTCGCCCAAGCAGCTGCAGGTGATCCTGTTCGACGAGCTGGGTCTGCCGAAGACCAAGAAGATCAAGACCGGCTACACCACCGACGCGGACGCGTTGGCCTGGCTCGCCACCCAGACCGACCATCCGCTGCTGGCCGTGCTTCTGCGTCATCGTGACGTTTCCCGACTGCGCACGGTGGTGGAGTCGCTCATCCCGATGATCGACGATGCCGGCCGCATCCACACGACCTTCAACCAGATGATCGCGGCGACCGGTCGACTGTCCTCAGCCGACCCCAACCTGCAGAACATCCCGGTGCGCACCGCTGAGGGCCGTCAGATCCGCCGGGCGTTCGTCGTCGGCGCGGGCTACGAGTCCTTGCTCACAGCCGACTACTCCCAGATCGAGATGCGCATCATGGCGCACCTCTCCGGTGACGAGGGGCTGATCGAGGCGTTCGCCTCGGGTGAGGACCTGCACACGTTCGTGGCGGCCCAGGCGTTCGACATCCCGGTGGACTCGGTCGACCCGGAGCTGCGCCGCCGGATCAAGGCCATGTCCTATGGGCTCGCCTACGGCCTGTCGGCGTTCGGGCTCGCCGGTCAGCTCGGTATCCATCCGGAGGAGGCCCGCGCGCAGATGGAGGCGTACTTCGCCCGGTTCGGCGGGGTGCGCGACTTCCTGCGTGGCGTGGTCGACCGGGCCCGTTCGGACGGCTACACCGAGACGATACTCGGACGCCGTCGCTATCTTCCGGACCTGACCAGTGACAACACGCAGCGGCGGCAGATGGCCGAGCGGATGGCGCTCAACGCCCCCATCCAGGGGTCCGCGGCGGACATCATCAAGATTGCGATGCTCGGTGTCGACCGGAGGCTGCGGGAGCACGGGGCGCGGTCACGGCTGTTGCTGCAGGTTCATGACGAGCTCGTGCTGGAGATCGCCCCGGGTGAGCGCGCGGAGGTCGAGGCGCTGGTGCGGGCCGAGATGGGTGCGGCCTACCAGATGTCGGTTCCCCTCGAGGTCAGCGTGGGTTCCGGCCGGACGTGGGATGACGCAGCGCACTGACGTCCTCTGTCACCGTCCGTCATAGACGTACTCTCTGCCGGCGGACGCCTACCGGGACGGCCTGACGCCTGCTCTGCTCGCGGGCCTGGCCGGGGGAGCCGTTGGGACGCCTGCCACCGGACCGGGCGTGGAACGCCGGATCCGGGTTACGGTGGGGAAACGGCATTGTTCCCGCGTCGTGACATGAACATCAACTAAATGTCCGGTCTGCTCCCATCCTTGTACCGTCGAGTCGGTCTTCTCTCACTCCTTGTAGCTGTTTTGGAGTGGGTGGGTTGCTCTCAGCTGCAGGTAGACGGGTTTCGTCGGCCTGGCGGAGAGTAATTTTGTTACTATCAGTAGTTTTTCGGTGGCTACGCCATGGGATCGTTTCCTTCTGTCGTGTTCGAATGCCCTGGATCAAGCCGATGCGACCGAACTCACAAGGGCCACAAGGGCGCGGTGTCCAAGGGCGCGGTGTCACGCCAGACAGTGTCGCGCCCGGTCGTGGCATTGCCCACCCGATGGCAGGAGGACCGATTGCCGTGAGCATCTCGCTTTTCACGGATCGGCGGCTTTTCCTGATCGTTCTTTCCGTGGCAGGCACCCTCACGTTCGGGACGCTCGCCCTGCTGCCCTGGTCACCGGGGCAGGACCGGGTCGCCACGTGGCTGGCGGTGGCGATCAGCGCGGCCAATCTGGTCGCGGCCGTACTGCTGACCCGGATCCGGCCGGGTGTTCACCGCATCCTGGTGTTCTCCTCGGTGCTGGCTGCCACGATCGCATTGGGCGGCAGCGACCCCGGTCGGGACAGCGACCTCTACCTGCTCTGGTACGCCTGGATCGCCGTTTATGCCGCGATGGTCCGTCGACTGCGGGTCGCGCTCTTGCACGCGCTGGTCATCAGCGCCGGTGCGGTGGTGGGTGTCGCGCTCAAAGGCGACCTGTACGCCGGGGCGCCGGCGGCGGTGATGGCCATCTTCACGATCATCGCCGCTACCCTGGTGGTGTTCTGGGTCGGTCGCTGGAGCCACCTGCTGGTCGTTCGCGACCCGTTGACGGGGCTGGCGAACCGGGCCGGTCTCGCCCGCGTCGCCCAGCCGGCGATCGCCGCGGCGATCGAGGCCGGCCGGCACGCCGTCTTGGTGCTTCTTGACATCAACCGGTTCCGCGAGGTCAACGACGCCCTCGGTCATCCCGCGGGGGACCACTTACTCCAAGTAGTAGCAATACAGTTGCGTAACGTGGCTACGGATCCCGCCCTGACCGGACGTCTCGGCGGCGACGAGTTCGCCGTCGTCATGTGCGGGGTTGATCTGCCAGATGAACCCGCGGCCACCCACGAGCACCTGCGTGCGATCGGTCGCACAGTGATCAGGCAACTCCGTGGTCCGTTCCGCATCGACGGGGTCGACGTGGAGGTGGAGGCCAGCGCGGGCGTCGCGGTCGCCCCGCTGCACGGCACGAGCCTCGGCGAGCTCCTGCCGGCCGCGGACGCGGCACTGCACGCGGCCGGTCGCGAAAGCGAACGGGTCGGCGTCTGGGACGCGGGCATGGGCGGGGTGCGACCGTGGGAATTTGCCCTGCACGCGCAGCTGCGCACCGCGATCGCCGGCGGCGAGCTGGTGCTGCACTACCAGCCGCTGCGGTCCTGCCGGACCGGCCGGATCGCCGGGGTGGAGGCGCTGCTGCGCTGGGTGCACCCGACCCGGGGGCTGCTGGCGCCCGGAGCGTTCCTGCCCATGGCGGAACGGTCGACTCTGATCATCGACCTCACCGAGTGGGTGCTGAACGAGGCCCTGCGCCAGTGCGCGGACTGGGCATCCGCCGGACACCACATACCGGTGTCGGTGAACCTCTCCGCGCGCATGCTTGTCCGTGACGGTCTGCCCGAGCTGGTGTCGGAGACGCTGTGCCGGCATGGCCTACCCGCCGACGTCCTGACCCTTGAGATCACTGAGAGTGCTCTGGTCACGCAGCCGGCCCGGGCCGCGGCCATGCTCAGGGAACTGCGTACCCGTGGGGTCAAGTTGTCGCTGGACGACTTCGGCACCGGTTACAGCTCGATGGAGATCCTCAAGACGCTGCCGTTCGACGAAGTGAAGATCGACAAGGGGTTCGTCTCCGACGCCCACGGCAGCCTGCCCGACATCGCGATCGTGCGTTCGGTCCTGGAGCTCGGACACCGGCTGGGACTGCGTGTCGTCGGGGAGGGCGTCGAGGACACCAGGGCTGTGCGGATGCTGATGGAACTGGGCTGCGATCTCCTGCAGGGTGAGGCGATCTCGTCTCCGCTGCCTCCCTCGGCGGAGCTGCTGGCCGTGCTGGGCGCCGGGACCTGCGGTGTGCTCCCGGCCGCTGCGAAAGCCACGGGGCTGCAGTCCGACGGCGAGCTGGAGCCTGCATGCGAGTTGGAGCCCGACAGCGAGTTGGAGCCCGACGGCGGGCTCGAGCCGGGGCCGGTCACGCCCGGACCAGTCGCCCTGACACCGACGGACGAACCGGCCAGGCTCAGGGCCCTGCGCGACTACGAGATCCTCGATTCCAGCCGGGAGGACGCCTTCGACGAGATCGCGACGCTGGCTGCCCGCCTGTGCGGCACTCCCGTGGCCTTCGTCGCCTTCCTGGATGCCGACCGGCAGTGGTTCAAGGCATGCTACGGATCGACCATCACCGAACTTCCCCGGGAGGACTCCCTCGGCCGGTATGTGCCGGCCGAGCCCGCTGTGCGGGAGATTCCCGACATCACCGGCGACCCCCGGTTCGTGCGGTTGGCCGCGCTCGGTCCCAGCCGTCCGTTCCGGTTCTACGCGGCGGCGCCGATCCTTACCCCGGACCGCAAGCTGATCGGCCATGTCGCAGTGCTGGACCGCGTTGCGCGCGCCCTCACTCCCGGCCAGAAGGAGTCGCTCGCCGCGTTGGGACGGCAGGCCACGCAGCTGCTGGAGGCCCGGCGGGCCGTACGCATGTTCGACCAGGTCACTGCCACACTGGGTGCGCTTGACCAGCTCTGGTATCCCGATCATCTGAACTCGGCGGTGTCGATGGTCGCCGAGGCGTCCCGAGGCCTGCTCGACGCGGACGCGGTCAGCCTGCTGCTTGCGGACATCCCCGGATCGACGGTGTTCCACGTGGCCGCGTCCGCCACGAGATCGGACGAGGAAGCCACGATCTCCCCAGAGGTAAGGTTCACTGAAAGTGACGAAACCGGTATCGGTACCGCGCTCCGTACCCGGGCGCCGGTCTTCTTCGCGGACGTGTCGACGTCGCGACCGTTCCCGCACGAGGTCGTTCGCCGGCCTCCTATCACCTCGGCGCTGCTGGTGCCGATCCTCGGTGAAGGCGGTCTGATCGGCCTGGTCGCGGCGTG
>NZ_CAAAFT010000252.1:0-867 GCF_900634765.1 Candidatus Protofrankia californiensis
CCGCTGGGATGCGCACAGCCGGCGCGGGCGGCTGCGCGCAGGCGCCGGCGGTGGCCTTCCCGTAGCGACGCTGTGCGACTGTGACAACCACCTCGGCGGCCACGAGCAGGACCGCGATCCAGGAGACCGTTGCGATCTTGTCGAAGGCCTGGACCCACTCCCCGTTGACCGGCAGGTCGTGACGGACCTGGACCTGGACGACATATCCCACGCTGACCAGGAGCAGGCCCACCGGGACGATCCGCAGCAGGAGCCGGCCGCGCGGCACCACCATGGCGGCCAGCGTGCCCACACCGGTGGCAATGCTCGCGACCGGATTCACCAGCACCAGCGCGGCCAGGGCCATGGCAGCGGCCAGCACGACCGCGATCGCGACGGGGACGCGCGCGGCGCGGGACGCCAGCGGTTCGAACATCGGCAGATCCGGCGGCGCGGCCGGACCCCGGACCGTTCGCCTGCGCCGTCGTGCCGTCACCACCAGCAGGACGGCGCCCGACACCAGCGCGGTGCCGGAGACCGCCAGGGCACGCCACACCAGCTGCTGGGGAGCCCAGGCCAGGTGGACGTCGAAGTCGGCCGCGGTGGGGATGATCCGCCAGCCGTTGGCGTAACCGTCCACGAGCATGGGCTGGCCGTAGTCCGTGCCGCCCGAGGTCGCCTTCCAGCCGGCGGACAGACTCTGGCCGAGCACCAGCCAGAACGGCCGACCGGGCTGCGCGCCGGTGACCCGCAGCCCGAACGAGGTTGCCGTGGAGCCGGTGACCGCCACCGCCGGAGCGGGCGCCGCGCCTGACGTACCCGCGGGCGCTGCGCCCGGTATCGGCGCTGCGCCTGTGATGGCCGTACCTGTGATGGCCGTGCCTGCGG
>NZ_CAAAFT010000252.1:1196-3133 GCF_900634765.1 Candidatus Protofrankia californiensis
TGGCCGGCGGCGGGCTGCCGGCGGGTTGCGAGGTCAGGATCAGCCTGTCGAGGTCGTATCCGGTCTGCGCGCCGTTGGTGGTGCGCAGCACGTGGTCGCCCGGACCGAGGGAGATCGGATCACCGCACAGCGACACTCCCAGCCCTCTGCGGCCGAGCGCGTCGGCGCTGGAACCGGTGATCCGTACGGGGACCGGACGTCCGTCGATCGTCATCAGGTCGTCGCGGCACCCGCCGGGCACGGTGGCCTGGAGACGGGGTGCCCGCAGGCCGGCAAGGTCGACCTCGGCGAGTCCGACCGGCATGGAGATCTGCGTCCCGCTGATCTGGTCGATGCTGGTGACCAGCCGTACCGTGTCGACGACGAGACGGATACTGCTGCCCCGGACGGGGGGAAAGGACAAGGTCACGGTCTGGCTCGCGCCCGGCTGCTTGAGGTCGCTGATCGGCGGGACGGTGAGCGTGTCCACCCGCCGGCCGTCCACGATCAGTCCCAGGGCGGTGGGCACCGAGTGACGGCCGTCGGCGACCACGGACAGGGACAGCGAGGACAGGTTCACCGGCCGGGGGGAGCTGACCTGGATCCAGGCGTCCTGCTGCATGCCGAAGCCGGGACTCCACAGGGTGGCCGGATCCCCGTCGAAGGCGCTGGCGCTGCCGGCCGCCAGGTCACCGGGCAGCCGGCCGGAGGACTCGGCGGTGACCCCGTCGGAGGGCCGGCCGACCGAGGCACCGAGCACGAGGTCGTCGGCGTAGGCGGACGCCCGGGCGGTGCCGGTCAGGGCGAAGGTCCGTGGGGTCGGCAGGGTGAACGTACGGGCGACGGTCGACTCCGTGTCGGACTTGAACGGCTCCGCCGGGTTCGCGCGGTCGCGGGTGACCTGCAGCGTCAGGCGGTGCGCCAGGGACGTCTCGCCCGCCGCGGCGAGCAGGTCGGTGGGCATCCGCAGCAGCTCCTGCACATGGGGTGAGCTGTCGCCCGGCGTCACGATGTCCACCTCGGCGAACCCCACGCTGGACAGGCCGGCGTAGTCCGCGCGCGCCCCGATGTTGGTGGCGTCGACGGTGATGTCCAGGTGGGTGAAGCTGTGGGTGGGGAAGGTCACCACCTGGCCGGAGGCACGTCGTGAGCTGCCCGTGAGCGGCACCGTCACAGGTGGCCCGCCGTCGAAGCGCAGTGTCGCCTTGGTGATCCATCGATTGCGCGCGCCGGTGAGCGGCTGGACCAGACGGATCCGGTCCGTGGTCACCGCAGCGGCCAAGTCGATCCGCAGGCGCTGTCCGGCCGGATCGGTGAACGCGCCCACCTGCCAGGCGGTGTCGGGGTTGCCGTCGACGGCGCCCGTCGGGCGCTCCGGTGGACTGTAGGAGAACGCGTTGCCGTAGTCGGTCGCCTTGACCGAGGCGATCTGCGCGGGTTGGCCGGGGGCGTGCAGCACGGTGACCGTCTGGGATGCGGCCGTCGCGTCCGGGAAGACCGGCAGCCGGTTGTCGTTCGGGTCGGGTGTGAGCGCGACCGCGTCGGGACTTTCCACGTAGCCGTAGCCGTCCCGGATCGAACTCCAGCGTTCCGCCCGGCGCCGGTTACTGTCAGTGATCAGCAGGTCGGCGCCGTCGTCCAGCGCCCGGTCCAGGGCGGCGGGGTCCGCGGCCAGCGAGGCGGTGTAGAGGATGGTCCGATTCCCGGCCACCACCTCGGCCAGCAGTCCCGCGGCCGCGGCGTCCACGAGCCCCTCGCCGTTCCCGCTGACCAGCAACGGAGCCACGGTCGTCGCCGTCCGCACGATCGGCTTGGCGTCCCGGACCCCGAAGACGGCCAGCGCCGGTGGCGCGGGGGCGTCCGAGGGCGTTCCCAGGGCGGTCTCGTCGTTGAAGGGAATCTGCGGGGTGTCGGCCACCGGCGGCCCATAGCGACGTGGGGCGTCCAGGCCCGCCGGC
>NZ_CAAAFT010000252.1:3425-4662 GCF_900634765.1 Candidatus Protofrankia californiensis
CGGCCACCGGCGGCCCATAGCGACGTGGGGCGTCCAGGCCCGCCGGCAGCGGATCGGTGAACAGCTGCCAGGTCGGTACGGGCCGCGGCGTGCGGAACCGCTCGTACTGCAGGTTGCTGCGCAGCACCACGTCGCCGACACCCATCAGCCGGGCGGTGTCGGCGAGCGAGTCGGTTTCGAACACCCCCTCCTGCAGCCGGCGGTCCAGCGCGCGCAGCAGGTCGGCGGATGCGGCGGCGCTGAACGGGATCAGTTCGCGGGACAGGAAGGGGCGGTCGGTGAGTCCGGGCAGGACGGGGTCGAGAGTCGTGCCCCAGCGGTAGTGGGAGAAGTCCGCCCCGGGCAGTTCCAGGACCCGGGTGCCCGGCCCCGCCGTGTCCAAAGCGGCGGCGACCTGTCGTTCGTAGGCGGGGATCGTCTCGGGACGGTCCAGCCCGGCCTCGACGAACCGGCCGCGCCACAACGGGCTCAGGTTCGCCACGATCAGCACGACCACGACCGTCCACGCGACACCCGACACCGCGCCCGGCAGCCGGGCTCCCGCTCCGCGCAAGCTGGGCAAGCGGGGAGGGAGCCGGCGCCCGCGGTCAGGTGTCGCCTCTGCGCGCTGTGCGAGGTGCTCTTCGATGCGCTGCGAGACCGCCGCGAGCCCGCTGGCCAGCAGCACCGACAGACCGAGGGCGATCAACGGCACGGCACGGGGCATCGAGCGCAGGGCGAAGCCGGCGGTGGACGCCTCGGCGAACGACCGGAAGGCCGTACCCAGCGGCGAGGGGTCGTCGTAGGGGTAGACCCCGACCGACACCGTGGTACCGACGAGTACGAGCAGGACGAAGTACGTCCGGTATCCCCACCGACACAGCGCGGCGCCGGCCAGGGCCAGCAGCGGCACCGTGAAGCTGATGACGATCACCCAGATGGTCTGGGTGTAGTCCCGCGACGGCGCGATCCAGGTACCGAGCACGTCCCCGCCGTAGAAGTACCAGTTGCCCAGGCCGCGCAGTACCTCGGATGCCTGGGAGGCGCTCGCGACCGTCCTGAGCGTCTCGCTGTAGGCGAGGATGTCGACGCCGTAGCCGGCCTGGGTAACCAGACCCGCGATCCACCATGCCGAGCAGCCCACGACCGCCACCGCGGCTCGGGCGCACATTCCCAACGCGGGGCCCAGCCGGACCTCGCGGGTTCCCCACACGGCGAAGGGCAGCCACAGGATCGGCGCCAGCAACACGAAGATCAG
>NZ_CAAAFT010000252.1:4882-13580 GCF_900634765.1 Candidatus Protofrankia californiensis
GCCACAGGATCGGCGCCAGCAACACGAAGATCAGACTGGCGGCGTTGCTGCTGCCGACCAGGGCGACGGTGATGCCGAACGCCGCCGGCCAGCGCCAGCCGTTCAGCCGCCAGCCGGCAAGCCCCCCCACCGCCTCGCGCAGGCCCCGGATCGTGATCCCCAGCAGCCAGCCCAGACCCGTGTACGGCAGCAGGATCGCCGACATCCGCGCCTCATATTCCAGGACGTACGGGGTCAGCATGTAGCCCGCGGCGGCGACGAAGGCGAACCGGTCCGGCCAGCGGAACGACCGCATGCAGAACAGCACGCCCGCACCGGCCATGAACAGCACCGAGCCGGTCCACAGCCGCTGGGCGACCCAGGTGGGTAGGCCCAGCAGGTCCAGGAGCCAGAAGAAGGCACCCTGCGGGAGCAGGAAGCCGATGTTCTGATGGGTGACCACGCCCATCCCGATGCCGGGATCCCACATGATCCCGGCCCGTCCGATCAGCTCCTGCGGTTCCAGGTAGAGGTAGGCCTTGGTGTCGACGCCGACCCGACCGGGCGCGGTGAACAGCAGCGGGACGTAGCTGATCGCGGCCAGCAGCAACGGAGGCCACGACGGCAGCCACCGCAGGCCGCGACCCGGTGATCCGGCGGGGGTGGATGGCCGGCCGGCGATCCGGCGGCCGAGACCACGCCGCGGGCGTGCTGATGGTGCGGTCAGGGTCACCGTCTAACCCAATCATCCTGGTTCGGTCCACGGCCGGCGGGTGCCGCCGGGAGGGGACGGCCGCTTGCTGGCCTTGCCGGGCGTTTCTACCGGCGCGGTGCTTGCGGGCCGCGTCCGGTGCATCTTAGGGATCTCCGCGGCGGTGGCGCGGCGAGCGTGCGGGGGTGGAACGCCACATGTTGTGTTGGTCACGGTGCATCCTGGCCCTGGGGCCGCCCGCTCCTGGCACCGCTGCCAGTCCTGGTCGTCCCGGTACCGGTCCTGCTGGCGCGGTGCGACGGGCCGTGGCCAGGACCAGCAACCCGGTGGCGGCCGCCAGCATCGTATGCACAGCGAGCTCTATGCGAGCGGTGACGACAGCATCACCCTGCGCCCACCAGACACCCGGGACGGCAAGCGCGGCGGCGGCCGCCAGCACGGTGAGGACCCGGCGTTCCCCCAGGGCGAGCAGGTAGTGGGTGAACAGGACGGTCGCCCCCAGACAGGTCATCGCGCCGGCCAGGGGAGCGAGCGCGGGTGCGCAGCCGGACAGACGCGGGCCGAACGCGAGGGTGAGGCCCGCCTTCGGCGCCACCAGCGCGACCGCGACGAGCACGGCGGCCGGTACCGCGAGCATCGCCAGCGTCCCGCCGAGCTGATGCAGGGCGTGCTCACCGCGGTGACGGCGGGTAGCGGTCTCGGGGAGCAGGAACCCGCCCAGGGCGACCGCGGCGAAGACCAGTGCCTTGCAGGCGACGGACACCGCCGCGTACGGGCCGGCTTCGGTGGAACGGTGCGCTCCGAGCGCGAGGACGTCGATGTTCTGCAGCAGGCCGAGGAGGACGAGTGCGGCCAGTGCGGCGCCGACCTCGACGGTCAGGCGATTCGCCGGCACGGTGGAGACGGTGCGCACGACGCCGGGTCGGGCCCGCGGTGGTGGGCCGGCCGGTCGCGGGTCGATGACGGCCGGGTCGGGTTCCCCGCGCAGGCGGGCGGCGCGCAGGCGGGCGGCGCGCAGGCCGCCGGCGCGGGAGTGGCCGGCGCGGGAGCGGCTGCCATGTAGGCGGCCGGTGCGGGGCCGCAGAACCCGGCGCGAGTGGGCAAGCCCCACGAGCACGCCGAGCAGGATAGCCAGTGACGCGCCGGCCGGGCCGAGGCCGGCAAGCACCAGCACGACCGCGAGGCCGCTGCGGGCCAGGCCCTCGAGCAGAAGGTTGACCGCCAGCGTCCGATGTCTGAGGGCGGACTGCAGCAGCCCGCGGTCGACGCAGAGCAGGCACCATGCCGCTCCCGCGGTGAGCATCTCCGCCACGCCGCCGGGGCCCGGCAGGGACAGCGCGGAGGCGATCGTGTTTCGCAGGGCAAGGCCCAGGACGCCCGCTGACAGCGTCAGCACGACCCCGGCGCGGCGCACCCGGGTGACCCATCCCTCGATCAGGGCGGTCCGGCCGTCCTGCTGCCAGTTTGTGATCTTGCGGACGACCCCGACGAGCAGCGCGCTGCCCGGCATGGACACCACGAAGAACAGCGCCAGAAGCTGGGCCAGCGCACCGTAGGCCACCGGCGGGAGATGACGGGCGAGAACGAGCGTGACCAGCAGGTTCGCGGTGTTGGCGACGATTGCGGCCGCGGCCAGCGGGGAGGCTGCCCGCACCGCTGCCGCGGTCGTCCGGTGTGCCGGCGCCCACCTTGCAACCGGATCGAGTCCGTGCCCGTCGCCGTCCGCCGCAAGGCGGTCTGCCGCAACGCTGTCCGTTGCAACGCTGTCGGCCGCAGCCGGGAGGACGTCCGTCGTGCTCGGACGGACCGCTGTCCCGTCACCACCCCCTGGCGCCACGGGAGTAATTTTCCCACCACCGGATGTGACATTCCCGCATCGGGAAATCAGTGGCCGGCCCCGCCGGACTCCGGATATCGCCCCCCTGACCGCTTCCGTCGGTGGGTGTCAGGCAGATCCGGCCGGCTTGTCGGTCACGAAGATCGCGGTGGACGGGAAGAAGCGGCCCCGCACCGGTCCCCACTGGCCCCAGATCCGGTCATGACCGGCCGGCCATTCCGGCTCGACCAGGTCCAGCAGGCGCAGATCGGCTGCCACGAGCTCCCGGACCCGGTCACCGAGTGTCCGGTGCGTTTCGGCGTAGGTCGTCCGGCCGGCCCAGTCCCGTTCCACGTAGGCCCGCCGGTCGAAGTAGCTGCGCACGACCGTCAGGCCCTCCTTACCCGGGTGGTCGGGAAACGACCAGATCATCGGGTGTGTCGTGGAGAAGACCCAGCGGCCGCCGGGACGCAGCACCCGGGCAACCTCGCGCATGACCGCGGCGCTGTCCGCGACGAACGGGATCGCGCCAAAGGCCGAGCAGGCCGTGTCCACGCTCGCGTCGGCCAGTGGCAGCCGGGTCGCGTCGGCCTGCACCAGGGTGACCGCGACGCCGGTGGAGGACGACAGCGTGCGGGCGTGCCGCAGCTGACCGGCGGACAGGTCCAGCGCCACCACCTCGGCGCCGCGGGTGACCAGCCAGCGGGCACACTGTGCGCCGCCGCAGCCGATCTCCAGGACGGTGCGGCCGCGGACCTCGCCGAGCAGCCCGGCGTCGGCCTCCCGCAGCCCCTCCGGGCACCATAGGAAGTCGGCGTCACCGAGGAAGGTGCCGTGCTCGGCCTGATAGTCGTCGGCGGTGGCGTCCCAGTAGCCGCGGTTGGCCCACCGAGCGTTGTCGTCGTCGACGTCGACGTAGCCGAACTCCGCCGGGTGGTAACGGCCCGCCGGGTACTGCGGCGCGACCGGGCGGGGGGCTGCTGAGCCGGGGTGCTCTGTTCCGTTCACAGCATCGATCCTCGCAGCGTCTGGTGATCCTCGGGATGGGGACGGTGGACAGCTCGAGATGGGGGTGGTGGACAGCCCGGCGCCGGGCGGTTTCTCAGCGGGGCTCGCCCACGGTCCGGGGCGAGGGTCCGGTCCCGGACCGGCTTGCGGTCCTGTGATCCTGTGATCCTGGACGAGGTTACGGACCCATGACGTTGACCACCTTGGACACCGGTCCCTAGACTTGGGTCTGGCACGAGAGTCTGTGGATCTCAGACGTAGCAGATCCGCTCGAGCGTCGTTTGCGGTACCGACAGTGTTCGTTTTGCGCGCTCCCTGTCCCTCCGTCCCGGCGGTTCGATCCGGCCCTCGCGCATACGACGAATCCCGTAGTCCGGAGCCGACCCCTTGACGAGCACCACCGACGTACGACCCGTGGAGACCGTGACCACACCGCCCACCCCGACCACCCCGCAGGTCGCGGTCAACGACATCGGCTCGGCTGAGGACTTCCTCGCCGCCGTCGACAAAACGATCAAATTTTTCAACGACGGTGACATCGTCGACGGAACCATCGTCAAGGTGGACCGTGACGAGGTGCTTCTCGACATCGGCTACAAGACCGAAGGCGTGATCCCGTCGCGGGAGCTTTCGATCAAGCATGATGTCGACCCGCACGAGGTCGTGACTGTCGGTGATCATGTCGAGGCTCTTGTTCTCCAGAAGGAGGACAAGGAAGGCCGGCTCATCCTGTCGAAGAAGCGCGCCCAGTACGAGCGCGCCTGGGGCACGATCGAGAAGCTCAAGGAAGAGGACGGCGTCGTCAACGGCACCGTCATCGAGGTCGTCAAGGGTGGTCTCATCCTCGACATCGGGCTGCGGGGCTTCCTGCCCGCCTCCCTGGTGGAGATGCGCCGTGTCCGCGACCTGCAGCCCTATGTCGGCCGTGAGCTCGAAGCCAAGATCATAGAGCTGGACAAGAACCGGAACAACGTGGTCCTGTCCCGTCGCGCGTGGCTGGAGCAGACCCAGAGCGAGGTCCGGTCGGAGTTCCTCGCCCAGCTCGCCAAGGGTCAGATCCGCAAGGGCGTCGTCAGCTCCATCGTCAACTTCGGCGCGTTCGTCGATCTCGGCGGTGTCGACGGTCTGGTACACGTCTCCGAGCTGTCCTGGAAGCACATCGACCACCCGTCCGAGGTCGTCGAGGTGGGCCAGGAGGTCACCGTCGAGGTCCTCGACGTCGACCTGGAGCGGGAGCGGGTGTCGCTGTCGCTGAAGGCCACCCAGGAAGACCCGTGGCGCCAGTTCGCCCGTACCCACGCCATCGGCCAGGTTGTCCCGGGCCGGGTCACCAAGCTCGTACCGTTCGGCGCGTTCGTCCGGGTGGACGAGGGTATCGAGGGTCTGGTGCACATCTCCGAGCTGGCCGAGCGTCACGTGGAGATCCCCGAGCAGGTTGTCAACGTCGGGGAAGAGATTCTGGTCAAGGTCATCGACATCGACCTGGACCGTCGCCGGATCAGCCTGTCCCTCAAGCAGGCCAACGACACCAGTGCTCTGGTCGCCGAGGGTGAGGCGTTCGACCCGTCCCAGTACGGGATGGAGGCCAAGTACGACGAGCAGGGCAACTACGTCTACCCCGAGGGTTTCGACCCGGAGACGGGGGAGTGGCTGCCCGGCTTCGAAGAGCAGCAGGCCGAGTGGGAGCGGCAGTACGCCGAGGCCCAGCAGCGGTACGAGGCGCACCAGGCGCAGATCCGTGCCGCCCAGGAGGCCGAGGCCGCTGCGGTCGCGCCGTCGTCCTACACCTCCGCCGAGCCGGAGCAGCCCGCGTCCGCGATCGACGAGGACGCGTTGCGCAGGCTCCGCGAACAGTTCGGCCGGGAGTAGTACAGCGGATCATCCAGTGATGTGCGTGTGGGCCTGTGGGAAATTTCCCACAGGCCCACACGCATGATCGATGGACATCACTCCGGCCTCATGGGCCGAGACGGAAGGGTGGGTAGGAGTCGGTACTGAGGACGAACGCGTACGCGATCACCCGGTTCGACCAGCGCAGCACCCCCACGACATAGTCGAACAGAACCTGTGGCAGGCGTCCGGTGGCGAGGACGGCGAACCAGCCGACAACCACCGCGACGACCACGCCGATGTCCAGGAAGATCAGAACAACGTAGTGCGGGATCGCCAGGAACCATTTGACCAGTGGCAGCCAGCGGTTGAGCCGGGATGCGTCCGGATAAGGAATACGGAGGTGGACGGCCTGCTCGGCGTCGGTGGCGGGGTAGTCGTCCCGCAGCAGGAGCAGGTAGGCCGCCACCCGGTTCTCGAAACGGAGCAGGTTCAGATTCCAGTCGAACCACCAGCGGGGGTACTTCTGCCGGAACAGGATCATCAGGAGCGGGCCGAGGAACAGCAGACCGCCGGCGGCCCCCGCACCTCCCGCACCTCCCCAGGAGGGATAGGCGCCACTGACGGTCATGAATACCACGGCGATGGGCAGTACCGTGAAAATGCGAAAGAACACCGTCACCCGGTTACGGGGGTCCGCCGGATAGTCCACGGTGAATACGATCGGGTACTCGCCGGTGTACGTCTCGTCCCCAGGGACTGTCATGACTCGTTGTTCCCGTTACTTGCATTGCTGTCCCGGCGCCGGGAAGCCGTCGCCTGCTCCCCGGCCGGGACGCCGGGATGCATACACCGGAGCCTGCTCCTCGCGGCTTCAGGCATTACCGGACCTTCAGGCATTACAAAACCGTAGTCGCGGTCGCGGTACGACGTCCAGCCGATGACACGCGTTCTGTGTTGGCTCTGCGGGCCGCTCCGGCGATTCACCTGGTGAGGGTGATGAGGCGGGCGCCGTCGCTGCGCATGGTGGATGGAGCGGTTGTCGCGCTTCATCGGCCGCATGTACGCCAGGCTGGGTCCGGGCAACGCCGAACGGGCCGCGGCGACCGAGGGCTCCCTGACCGAGGGAATCCCGGGCGAAGGGGTCCCGACCGAGGGGGTCATCGTGGACACCGACTATTCGTATCCGCTGCTCAGCGTGTTCTGGACGTTGTTGTGGTTCTTCCTTTTCATGCTGTGGTTCTACCTGTTGTTCGCGGTTGTGTCCGATATCCTGCTGAGTCACGACCTGTCCGGCTGGGGTAAGGCTGCCTGGATCGTCGTCGCCATCCTGTTTCCGTTCTTCGGTATCCTCGCCTATCTGGTCGTGCGGGGCGGTGGTATGCACGAACGGGCGGTGGAGCGGGCGGCCCGGCAGGATCAGGCGTTGCGGGATCAGGCGTTGCGAAACTACGTCCCCACGAATACCGGAACGGTGAGCAGTCCCGCGGACGAGCTCGGCAGGCTTGCCGAGTTGCGGGACCGCGGCGCCATTTCGGACGAGGAATACCAGCGGCTGAAGGACAGGGTCCTCGCCTGACGCGACGAAGCCCATGTGATGAAGCCGGATGTGACGAAGCCCGATGTGACGACGCGGCCCGATGCGGATGAGGGGATGAAGGAGAGGAGCGTCGCCGTCTCGGCTCGGGTTGAGGCCCGGACGGGATGCGAGCTGTGTGACCGACGGTGACCTCGACGGTGTCGCGGCTGGGTTGCCCCGGCCGGCTGTGGGGGAGTGGCTGCGGGGAAGGGACAGCGATACGGCAGACTCGGTCATGTGCTGCGGGTAGGGCTGACCGGTGGGATCGGTGCGGGCAAGAGCGCGGTGGCGCGGCTGTTGGCCGATCACGGCGCCTTGGTGATCGATGCGGACGAACTCGCCCGCGAAGTGGTCGCTCCCGGGACGCCGGGGCTGCAGGCCGTGGTCGAGGAGTTCGGTTCGCATCTGCTAGGTGCCGACGGCGCACTTGACCGGGCGGCCCTCGGCGCGGTCGTGTTCGCCGACCCGGACGCCCGCCGACGCCTGGAGGCGATCACGCATCCGCTGGTCGGTGCACAGGCGGCCCGCCGTATGGCGGACGCTCCCGCGGACGCCGTGGTCGTGTACGACGTGCCGTTGCTCGTCGAGGCCGGTCTTGCCGGCGCATACGACGTGGTCGTCGTGGTGGAGGCGCCACGGGAGCTCCGCCTGGCCCGACTGGCCGACCGGGGCCTCCCGCGGGAGCAGGCGCAGGCGCGGATGGCCAACCAGGCGAGCGACTCCGCCCGCCGGGCGGTCGCGGACATCCTCGTGGACAACGGTGGCAGCCTGCAGGACCTTCGCGCCAGGGTGGACGAGGTGTGGGCGCGTCTGCTCGAGGCCCACGGGTAGACCGCCGCAACGCCCCGCCGGCCAGACCGGATGGAAACGGGCGGACTGGACGGGCCGGATGACCGGGTGGGAACGGGCGGGCCGGGTGAGAAATTGTCGGACGTCTGTGGTGTTGTAGGGAACGTGAGTTCCACGACTGATCGTCCTACCGGTGTCGACCGCCCCACCAGCGGTATTGTGCGTTCGACCGCACCGTTTCAGGTCGTCTCCGACTTCGAGCCCTCCGGTGACCAGCCAGCGGCGATCGCGGACCTCGCCCGCCGGATCCGCGCCGGCGAGAAGGACGTCGTCCTGCTGGGCGCGACCGGTACCGGCAAGTCGGCCACCACCGCGTGGCTGGTGGAACAGGTGCAGCGACCGACGCTGGTGATGGCGCCGAACAAGACCCTCGCCGCGCAGCTGGCCAACGAGTTCCGGGAGCTGCTGCCGCACAACACCGTCGAGTACTTCGTCTCGTACTACGACTACTACCAGCCAGAGGCGTACATCGCCCAGACCGACACCTACATAGAGAAGGACTCCTCGATCAACGAGGAGGTCGAGCGGCTGCGCCACTCGGCCACGATGAGCCTGCTTACCCGCCGGGACGTGGTGGTCGTGGCGAGCGTGAGCTGCATCTACGGCCTGGGCACCCCCCAGGAGTACATCGAGCGCATGGTCCGGCTGCGGGTCGGGGAGGAGATCGACCGCGACAGACTGCTGCGTCGGTTCGTCGACGTCCAGTACGCCCGCAACGACATCGCCTTCACCCGGGGGACGTTCCGGGTCCGTGGTGACACCGTCGAGGTGTTCCCCGTCTACGAGGAACTCGCCGTCCGGATCGAGATGTTCGGTGACGAGATCGAACGGCTGACCTACCTGCATCCGCTCACCGGCGAGATCGTCCGTGACGCGAGCGAGGTGTCCGTTTTTCCCGCCACCCACTACGTGGCCGGTCCGGAAC
>NZ_CAAAFT010000252.1:13605-16399 GCF_900634765.1 Candidatus Protofrankia californiensis
GAACGGGCGATTGCGGGTATCGAGACGGAGCTTGCCGACAGACTCGCTGAAATGGAACGCCAGAGCAAGCTGCTGGAGGCCCAGCGGCTGCGGATGCGCACCACCTACGATATCGAGATGATGCGCCAGGTCGGTTTCTGCTCGGGTATCGAGAACTATTCCCGGCACATCGACGGGCGTGCCGCTGGTACCCCGCCGCACACGCTGCTCGACTACTTCCCGGACGACTTCCTGCTGGTGATCGACGAGTCGCACGTCACGGTCCCGCAGATCGGTGGGATGTTCGAGGGTGACATGTCGCGCAAGCGCAACCTTGTCGAGCACGGATTCCGGCTGCCCAGCGCGATGGACAACCGGCCGCTGCGGTGGGAGGAGTTCTGCGCCCGTATCGGCCAGACGGTGTACCTGTCGGCGACCCCCGGGCCGTACGAAATCTCCCGAGCCGACGGTGTGGTCGAGCAGATCATCCGGCCGACCGGCCTGCTCGACCCGGAGGTCGTGCTGAAGCCGACCAAGGGGCAGATCGACGACCTCGTCGGTGAGATCCGGATCCGTGCCGAACGCGACGAGCGGGTGCTGGTCACGACGTTGACCAAGAAGATGGCCGAGGATCTCACCGACTACCTTCTTGAGCTCGGCGTCCGGGTCCGCTACCTGCACAGCGACATCGACACGCTCCGTCGCATCGAACTGCTCACCGACCTGCGCAAGGGCGAGTTCGACGTGCTGATCGGTATCAACCTGCTGCGTGAGGGGCTGGACCTGCCCGAGGTGTCGCTCGTGTCCATCCTGGACGCCGACAAGGAGGGTTTCCTGCGGTCGGACAAGTCGCTGATCCAGACCATCGGCCGTGCCGCCCGCAACGTCTCCGGCCAGGTGCACATGTACGCCGACAAGGTGACCCCGTCGATGCGCAGGGCCATCGAGGAGACGAACCGGCGGCGCGTAAAGCAGATCGCCTACAACACCGAACGGGGTGTGGATCCGCAGCCGCTGCGCAAGAAGGTCATCGACATCCTGGACGACCTTGTGCGGGAGAGCGCCGAGGGCGAGGTCATCGGCGGTGGCGGTCGTGCGCGGTCCCGCGGGAAGGTGCCGGGGCCTGGCATGTCCTCGAAGGCGGGCCGCGACGGCGCGGTCGGGCGGCACGCGGCACAGTTGGCCGGCATGCCCAGCTCAGACCTGGCGCAGCTCATCCGCCAGCTCGACGACCAGATGCACGAGGCGGCCAAGGAGCTGCAGTTCGAGCTGGCCGCCCGGCTACGCGACGAGATCGCCGAGCTGAAGAAGGAACTACGAGGCATGCACGCGGCAGGAATATAGTTTCTCCGTGTTCCCGCAGGCGAACTCCGACACTCATGTCCCGTGGCCACCGCGAGTTACGAACCGGATTCTCCGGTCAGATCAAGCCATATCCTTGGCCAGCAGTTTCAGACCCTCGACCTGAGCGATCTTTTTCTCCACCTGCTCGGCACCAGGGCTCAGCGTGAGCCGAACGAGGAGATCGTACTGGCGGTGGTCGGGCTCCTGATAACGATCCTCTTCCTCGACTTCATCCGGAGAGTTTAGATTCGGCTCGATGCGACAGCTGAATTTTGCGGAATCCAGGGAGTAGTACTCTCCGACATACGAACTGTCGCGAGCATCGAGCGTGACTCCGAGAGCGACGCAGACGTCATTGGCCAATCCGTCGATGTCGGTTCGCTCGGAACCATAGAGGATGAATGTTCTCATGGTCTCGGAAGTGGAATCGAAGGCCCTCTTGACACGGCAGTCGTGAAGTTCCTGTACAGCATGAAAGCCACCTTTCGCCCGGTAGTATCCGTTAGTTTCTGCTGTAGGTCGAATAAATCGAGTCTTGCAAGCTCAAGGGGAGTCAAAGGCCCGGTCCGCATTCCACCGGACCGGGCCCGGACCCCGATCTTCAGCGCTTCGTTGAAGAGACGCTCGTCCGCGAGAGCAATATCGAAATCACTTCTCCGACCAACGTCAAATGGTGCTCCAGTCGCGTATTTTACACCGGTGACCGAGCTACCCTGCATTATGCCGACCACGTCGGGGAAGCCTGCGCTCCGCAGACCCGAATGGAGCGTTTCGGAGAAACTCCTCAGTTCGGTCTCATCGGCAAACCCGAAAGGAATACCCGTACCATCCCTCCCCGCATGCGACGGCCTTCCAACCGCGGTAAAGGCGTCTTTGGCGGTGCGGTGAGCGTTGCCCAGAGGCTCGCCGGCTGCCATGAGTATGTGGCCGTCGGGGGTGACGGCAGCTGTATGGGGAAGCAGGTTTTTGACCAGGGTGGTGGTGTGGGCGTGGGCGCCGCGGAGGTTGGTGGCGACGATGGTGAGGTGGGTGCGGGCGGCGGCGAGGACGGCGCGGGTGAGGGCGGTGCCGCTGTGCACAACGCCGGTGAGGGCGCGGCCGTCGCGGAGGGTCTGGGTGGCGCTGCGCAGGCCGCGGGCGAGTCCGGCGGTGGTGGTGAGGCCTTTGGTGCCGGGGATGCAGCCGAGTAACGCCAGGCCGACCTCCCAGCCGGACGCCTCGCCGTTGGCGTATCTGGCCAGGGTGTCGGCGAGGACGATCAGTGCGGCGGCGAACACGACCCAGGCGACCGGCCCGCCGATGATCATAGCGACGATGCCGAGGACGGCGACGGTGATCTGCGCGGCCCGCACGGTGGTGTGCCAGAGGCTGCCCGCGGTCTGTCTGATCTTCTCCCAGGACCACCAGCGTTTGTTGCGGATGCCCGCGTCGGAGGCGTCGCGGATGGCCTGGCCACAGGTGTGCGCGCGGA
>NZ_CAAAFT010000253.1:0-20616 GCF_900634765.1 Candidatus Protofrankia californiensis
GCTATCACGCAGAGTGACAGTTAGAGGTTAAACGACAAGCTCAAGTTGCGCGCCGCTCACCACGTGCAATTGCCGCACTGACTCGATGATCGCCCGGTCCCGGTCGCTCAGCTCCTCGGCCACCCGCACGACGTAGGCAGCCCGAACTCTTTGTCTCCTGCTGCTCGTTCGAGCAGCAGGAGTTTCGCCGTCGTTACCGGCGCTCCCTCGGTAGCTGGCCAGCGAGGACGACTGGTCGCGTTCGACGCGACGAGAACGGCGAACAGAACGGCTCATGACGTACCGCCTTGCCGCCGACGACGACCAGGCGAGCTGACATTGCCGGGGCTGAGGCGTGCTTCAAGGGCAGCCTCCACGTCGGTCCGCGCCGTGCCGTAGCGGCTACGGCTCTGTTCGGCCAACGCCGCACCGTCGCGTACGGACTCGGGGAACGGCAAGGTGCGGCCAGTGACCGGCCCGATGGTTGCGCCGCCAACGCTGGGCCGCATGGCGATCTCGTAAGCCTCCAAGCCCATGAGGTCGGCGGCCGTGAGTGGGGCAAGGCGGCGTTCCAGGGCGCGGGCGTCGTCGTGGTCGAGTTGGAAGGTGATCTGTGTGCGGGCGGTGCCGAGCACGGCGGTCTTCACGGCGTCGGGAAGCTGGCCGAGGTGCTGATGCGCCAGCACCAGGCCGACGCCGAGCCCGCGCGCCTGGGCCAACATGTCGGCCAGTTCCAGCGGCAGCTTGAGCACGTCCTGAAACTCATCCAGATACATGAACACCGGCCGCCGCTTGGCTGCGGGTACGGCGACGCGGGCGAGCGTGGCTTGCCACAGGGACGCCACCAGCAGCGCGCCGAGCAACTGCGCCGTCTCGGTCCCTACCGCACCTTTGGCCAGCGAGACGAGCAGTGTCTTACGTTCCCGGAAGACCGAGCCGAGGTCGATACCTCCGCTCTGCCCGAGCAGCAGCCGCGTGCTTGAGGTGGTAGTCAGGGCGTCGAGCTTGTTCAGGCTGGGCGCGATGACCTGCGCCCGCTCCGCCTCGCTCATGGCTTCGTACCGGGTCCAGAACGGCCGTACCGCCTGCGGGACGGTGGGTTGCGCCAGGACGGAGCGCCGGAACGACGGATCAAGCAGCAGCGGCGCGAGTTCGACCAGTGTGAACGCTGAGCCGTCCGGGGCTTTGGTGTTCATGAGCGTGAGCAGTCCATTGCGGAGAACGTCAGCCGTGCGTGGTCCCCACGAGGCACGCCAGATCGAGCCGAACACGTGGATGAGATGGTCCATCGCCAGCTCGCGGGCAAGCTCGCCGCCGGACGCTCGGAGCGGATTGAAGCCGACCGGCTGATGCACCGCGGACGGGTCCAGCACGATCACGTCGTTAGCCCGATCCTCCGGGATGCGATCCAGGATGTCAGCTACCAGATCGCCTTTAGGATCAACGACCACCGTGCCGTAGCCGGCCTGGATGTCCTGCAAGACCATGTTGGCGATGAGCGTGGACTTGCCTACGCCGGTCGGTCCGACGATCCAGGCATGGCGCAGCCGATCCTCAGCGCTCAGCGCCAGCGCACGTGTGACGCCCGGATAGTTGGAATCGGCCACCACCAGGCCACGGCTCGGCTGTGCTGGCGAGGGCGGCAACTGCCGCGCGGTGCCCGCGCTCATGCCAGGCAGCGGCACTGTGGACACCAGCCCGAACAGACCAGCCGCCTCACGGGCATTGAGGGGCAACGGCCAGCGGGTTAGCGGCAGCGAGCGCCGCTCCAGGCGAACAACTGCACTGCCCGAGGTAACGAACCGGCGACTCACCTGCACGCCCGGCGCGTTCAGGGCGCGCAGCGATGAACGGACGCGCCTGAACAGGCTCCAGGCCCGATCCCGGCGCGCGGCCGCAACTCCCAGCCGTCCGACGACGCGAAGTAGTGGCTCAGCCTGCTTGAGCTTGGTGGCCCGTGGATCGTCGGTGGTTGCCGGAAGAACAGGAGCCGTCCCGCCACCAGTCACGATCCATTGCAGACGTATCCGCTCGCCGCCGTGAAGCGGCTGGAGCGCGGCCAGCAGCGCAGTAGACGATGCGTCGGCACGGTCAACAGCAAGCGGGCGCTGCGTGTGCGTCAGCCAGAACTCGGTAGCGACACTGAATCGGCGCTTCGCCGAGAGGTAGTCCGGCATTTCTTCCAGTCGCGCGCCAGGCAGCGCCGCGCGAACGCCAACCAGGAGCGCGTCCTGGGAGCGGTGCGGCGTCAGGACGAAGAACTGAATGCCGGTCTTGGTGGCCTCGACCTCCAGGACGACCGGCGGCGACGGCAGCAGCGCCGAGGACGGCGCGTACCCCTGCACTGCAACCGTTCCGAGCCAGCGCGTCACGTCATTGACGGTCGCCTGACTCGGCAGACGGAGCTGATACGCCGTAAGTGAACGACGCCAGGACCAGCCGTCCAAGGCGCGGGCGGCAAGTATCAGGCCGAGAATGCTCAGGCCGCCCACCAGCAGGAACACGGCGGCGGTCATGAGGCCGCCTCAGTCCTGTTGTCGGGCTCATCGGCTGGCTCCTCTTCAAAAGCAACCGTCATCGACGGCAACGGGGCGGCCTCGTCGGTCATGGTCTCCTGGGCGAGTTGACGGCCCATCTGCATGACTATCTGCGTCATGAGGTCGATGTCGATGTCTTCGCGCTGCACGCCGTATACTCGTATCTGCCTTTCTTTGGGCATAGGTTCTCCTCTCGATGTTTTCGTTGATGGGAACGGAAGCCGGGTTGTTCTCCACGGCGAACACCTCCTAGTTGTTCTTATGCCGATTAAGCTGATTTTGGTCAAGGGTTTTGGAGCTGCGGAATCGACAACGCTGCGGCTTTACTACCGGCGAATACCCCTGAAGATCACCCAATAAATAACGCCCAGAGCGACCGCCGTGACGAGGATGGGGACGAGCGGCGCGAGCAGCTCGTAGGCTGCCCGCGCCACCCCGGCCACCAGGAGCACGAGCAGCAGCGCACCGAACACGCTAGCTAGCGCCTTGCTGCCTATCCCTGGTCTCATGACTGCCTACTTCCCGTTTGAAATGAACGTCTTGATCGCGTATCGGCACCGACGATTGGCGCACTGATACCAGACCGTTGTGCCCTTCGGCTCCCACTTCTCGTCTTTCACGAACAGGTAGTAGCCGCACTGCGGGCACTTGCCGCCTTTAGCCATAGCCATTCCTCCATCCTGGGTTTGGGCGTCGGCGGACATAGCGCTGCCCGCCGACGCATTGCCATGGTGAGATTTCGAATGGAACCGAATCGAGTCGGATTACTCGTCGGCCGTTTCGAGGTCCAGCACGCGCAACTCCTCCAGGAGGTGCCGGCGGCGGGACCGGTGGCGGACTGTCGCCCCGTCCTCACTGAGGCGCAGCCTGCGCCAAGACTTCATGACGACCTGGTAGCGGCGCCCGTGAACTCCTCGGTACGGCTGGTAGCGGCTCATCTTGGCCGCCTCCTGTGGGTAACGCGACGGTCGTCGCGCTCTTCCTGCGTCAGGTTGTCGTCGTCGGGTGCGTCCGCGAACCACTTGCGCCACGCGGCGAGGCCGACCAGGCGCATCACGACGGCAGTAAGGATGAGTCCACTGAGCATGAGCAGGATCTCGGCCTGCTCCGGGGTGATCACGTCGTTCATGTCTGCTCCTCGGGATCAGCCCCGATGTCCGGCAGGGCAGGCAGGTTGGCGGGCACGAGCTGGCGGGCGGCGATGCGCCGCTTGGCGTTTTCGGTCTCCTGTTCGCCTTCATGGATGAGCTGGAAGAGCTGCACGAGCGGCGGGAAGACCAGCAGCGCGAGCGTGGCCAGCTCGAGGGCGAGAAGGGCGTAGTAGTTGGTGAGCGTCATTTGGCGTGCTCCTTCTCTTTGAAATCGGCGATTACTTCTTCGGAACGGCGGTGAGCTGACCGCCGCCAGACGGAGGCGGACGTCCGACCTCATTCATGCGCTTCACGGTTTGCTGGTAGCGGCGGTCAAGCCGCCGCAACGCTCGCCGCCGCTGGCTCTTGGCTTGGTGTAGTTCCCACCAGTGGCGGGCAGCAATGCTGACGATGAACACCAGCACCACGGCGGCGACGATCACGGCCAGGCCGACCATGACGTGCGTCCCGTTGGTCGCCCACCACATCGCGATCTCCTTCAGCAACCACCGGATGCCGAGGAAGAGGTAGTAGAGCGCGATCACAGGCGCACACAGGAAGAACACGATGGCGAAGAACAGCTTGAAGCAGCCCTCGATGACCTCTTCCATTCAGTGCCTCCGATACATGCCGTGCTGGAGCGCTACCGCGTCCAGGTAGAAGTTGAGGAGCAAGTCGGCCATGATCGGCTGAAGGCCGGGGTCGGCCTGCGCGCGAAGCTGACGCCGCCGGTCGAGATCGACCAGGAACTCAGCCGCGCGGTCGTTGAACTCGGCCAGGCCGTCCAACTTGAGCAGCGCGATCTTGATGTCACGTCGCGTCTTGGCGACCTCGCCGCTGGCGAAGGGGATCAGGTCGCTCATACACACCTCCCTGCCGCCACGGAGCGGGAGGCTGTGGCTCCGATGTGGGCTCCGTGCGGCAGGCAAGACGCTGCCTGAGCTGGGCGGCAAGAGTCTGTGGACAGAAGTGGCAGGTTCTTGGCACGATTGAGGCGCGCACTCGGTTGTCTCTCGTCACAAAGCCCGGCCGTACCGGCCACAACCGCCTAACTGAATACCGAGCGTGATCCCTCGGCCACCAGCTGGGTGCGCGTCGCAGGTTGGACCTCGCCGCTTCGGGCTCGGTCTGTGCCTCGGCTCATGGTGGGAGAGCCAGAGATCATCGCCGAAGAACTGAATAAGGCGCTGAAGAAGCGACGTGGCGTACGGGCCATCGCGCTACACACGTATGCCCGTGAACTGGCGCTCCTGCTCTGCCCGGAGATCGAAGACGACGATCGAGCTAACGCGGCCGAGCAGCTGATTCGCCGCGCCTGCGCTGCGCTTGGCCACCCGACAGGTCGAGCCCTAGAAATTCTTTGTGCTTTCGCTTCGGGCACTGATCGCACGCCGCTCCAGCGGCGTCGTGAAGAAGCGGGCAACATTCTGAGCCCACACGGCATTCAAGCCGATACGGTGCGGCGTCCGTATATCTGGGACGATCTCATGCTTGAGCTGGCGATTGCTATTCGCGGACTCATGGCTAAGCCCAAGCAAGAACCCGCGTCTGAGTTTCCCGACCACCAGCCTGCGGACGGGGATGGGGAAGACAACCCGGCGGCTTGATACGCGATCCAGCCTGCAGGTTATCTGCCGACCTATTATTTCTCCGGGTCGGCGGGCGGATAGGGCGGCAGGCGGCCATGTTCGATCGGATCATGCGTTAATCTTCAGCGCCCTGATAGTCGTCTCTTCCGCTACGTCCCATACCTCAATGCGGAGCTTCCGCTCAGCGTCCTCGAACACCTTCCCGAGTGCGTACTGCCGATCCTGAGGCATGTCCGGCGCGTAGGTCTTCGTTGGGCTACGCCTAGACACGTTGGTCCACGCAGAGGCAATCAGGGAGCGTTGGTAGACCACAGTAGCCTCAAGGAATCCGAACGCCTCGCGCTGCTTCCTATTGAGTCGCACATCCCGATGCTCAGACTTGGATGCCTCCTTACGTCGAACGGTAAGACGCGCCCGCAGCGATTCGGGGCCTGGTTCTATAAAGAGATACGTGCTCGCGGCGTCGATGTCGTCGCCCTGCGGTATCAGTGCGCGAAGCGTCCGAACCGCGTGTTCGATCAGGGGTGTGACGTGGAACTCGATGAGCCTACGCCTATCATTGTCGTCCATCCAGCGTCTCACTTCCTGGGCGGACCATCCGCCCTCGCGTGAGCAGCAAGGAATTGCTGCGCAGGCGAGAGGGATTGCGCCCCCCGAGGGGATCGCAGCCGATGGAGCGCGTATATTTAATCATCAATTTCAGGTTTGGTAAATATCCACAGCTGTTGAGCATGTGACGGCGCGGCTCATTGAGCGCTTATGCTTGATTAAATTGTTCTTTCGTTCATAATCGCCCACTGCGAGAGCAGTGTGACTATCAGTTGCGTTGTAATGCGTCATTCCTGCCCAGTCGGACACTGTGGCATCGGGAGCGTTTGAATCTCGCATCCCCCCCTATCCGCGCATCTGCGCGAGAAGAGGATGGTGCCGCATGAGCGGCAAGGGCAAGAAGCCCCGATCGGGTAATACGTTCGGGAAGAACTGGGGTACGGCCTTCGATTCGCCGAAGTTCGGCGGAAGCGGCACTCCGAGCACTCCGAGGCGTCAATCCGGTAGCAGTGGGCGGCGGGAAGAAGCTCCCTACGTCGAAGTGGGTGGCGGCAACACCTGCGAGGACTGCAAGGGAGACAAGAAGTGCCGCCACTGTGACGGTACGACCTTGTACACGCTGAGGGACGGCTCCAAGCGGGCCTGCCGTGCCTGCCGGTCTACTCCGGGCAAGTGCTACCCCTGCCGTGGCACGGGCATTGAAAGGCCGACGCGACACCGGCGCGACTGAGTGTCGTAGGAGCGTGGGCGGAAGCAATTTTCCGCCCACGCTCCAGAATATGAAATAATAGGAATCGCAATGAACCAATCAAACGAACGGAACCACGCCTTGATAACCGAAGAAATTGAAAGACTCCCGCAAGGCTTCGACGACCTCAGCGAAGGCTTTCTCGTCCTTGTCGCAGCACTTCGCCTCCATGGCTTCTCGATCCAGCGTGCCGACGAGGCCAAGGAGCCGGTCGATGATAGCGATGATCTATGGGCTGAGATGGGTAGCCCGTCAGTATGGATCTACGCTCGCTCGGCCCTCGAACTCTCAAGGAACCTGCGCAAAAACATTGAACAGCGCAACACGCCAGAATATATGAGAGACAGTAATCGAGTCATCCGAGCAAACCTGGAAGAGCAGCGTCGACTACTTGGCCTTCTGGAGGAGTTCTACGCGCAACACACTCCCGTATCCTTTCATGCTCGCCTCATTGTGGAGACGATAGATGACCAAGGCGAGAGCTACCTCAAACCGCAGGGTGCGAGCGTGAGAGTCATCATGGGCAGCGATGCGCAAAAGAAATGGCGCGACGAAGGGCAGACTGAGATGCTGGCGTTCGCAAAATTCCTGGCCGACAAGCTTTAGTGGTACGCCGCGAGGTCCACGACCGTGGCAAACTACTTGATCTCCTCGGGGAGTTCTATAGCGACCGAACGTGCCCGATCTACGTTCGCCTACCTGCGCAATTGTGTGAGGATGCTGGTTAGCTCCTCGTATTCCCGAGTACCAGTAAGCCTGCGCAACTTCTCTCGATCCTGGGCATTGCCGTACTTCTGGACGTAACGAGCCATCGGAAGTGCCGCAGATAGCAGCGCCGACAACAGAAAGACCGCTCGGTCTTCCACGTGTTCTTTTGTCATGCCGAAATCTCGCAATCTCCTCTTTGGCGTGTCGCCTTGCTGTCACTATTCGTTTGTGCAATGGTGTGCGGTCGGCTTGTAGCAACGGAGGCGCAGTGCGCGAGGTTGAGGTCAAGTACCAGGTCCGGGACGCAGAAGCGCTGCTCGTGGCGCTCAAGGCGCGCGACATCGAGTTGACCGAGCCGATCACCCAGGACGACCAGGCGTACGCGCCCGTGGGCTGGTCGTACGGTGACGGCAAGCTCGGCGTCTCCTTCGTGCGCCTGCGCACCGTGGACGGTCAGCACACCTTCACCCTCAAGCGCCCGGCCGAGAACGCCCTGTCATGCGATGAGTACGAGACGGCGGTAGCCGACCGCGACCAGATGCACAGCGCCATCCTGGCTATGGGCTTCCGCGCCACGGTCCGCATCGTGAAGGTGCGCCGAACTGCCGCGCTGCCCGACCTCGAGCTGTGCGTGGACGAGGTAGCCGGCCTGGGCACGTTCCTTGAGCTGGAACGCATGGTGTCCGACGACGTGCCGGGCGAGGCGGTGCAGGCCGAACTGGCGGCGTTCGTGGCCTCGCTGGAGATCGAGGCCAGGCGCACTGATGAGACGTACGACTCGCTGGTACGTGCCGCCCTGGCGTCAGCCTGAACGCTGCCCCAGCCGCTCAAGCACTGCATCGAGCACCACGGCCGCCACGGTTTCGACTGGCTCGTCCGCGACTTCATGGTGAAGCACGGCCGAGCCAGCCTCCCGGAGCTGCTGCACGACGTCTCGGTACAGCCGGTCTTCAACTGCACGAGCCGCCGTCCCTCCACGGTGGAACCGGCTGTAGATGCCACGATCTACGGCGCGCTGCTCTGAGCGCTTCGGCTCGCCCGTCAGCACTACCGTCAGGTCCGGCTTCTCGGCGTACTGGTTGAGCTGGGCGAGAAAGCCCGGCTCTACGCCGTCGATCCGTTGCAGCACAAGGGATGTGGGCACGTAGCGGTCGCAGACGACCACGTAGCCAGCCCGAAGCGCGGGGCGGATGTCGTACTCCAAGTGGTAGTACCGATCCGCAGCCACCAGGCAAGCGAGCACCAATCCGCGGTACTCGTCGGTGCCCTGTCGTGCCAGCTTGCCGAGTGCCGAGTCAGAAGGCTCCTTGGTGGCAACGACCGGAACACTGCGCGCTGACAGCTCGGCACGTAGGTGCTCGACCACCGTGCTCTTGCCAACCCCGCTCGGTCCTTCGATGACCACGAAGAATCCAGCTTCCTGGCTCATGCAGCCACCGCCGTCGAACGCTGGAACTGCTCGCGTGACAGCTCGGTAAGCCGGGCGCGCACCTCGTCTACGGTGGCCTCCCCGAACTGGATGTTGACCGAGAAGTTGAACTCGTCGCGCCCACGCATGGCCTCATCGACGCCACCGGCTGTGAGATCAACGGCGGTGTAGTCGAGGAGCTGCTGTTGGCTGTACTTCCCCGTGGAGATGAGCCGCTGCCACTCGGGCGTGCCGGGGTAGGGCCGGAACTCGAAGACGCTGGCTCGGAAGCGGCCGGGCTGGTGTGCCGTGATGTCCCACAGGTCGTAGACCAGACGCACGGTCTCGGCCAGCTCCTCGCGCGTCTCGGTCGGGAAGCCGAGGATGAAGTAGCCCTTCACCGAGATGCCGCGCTCTGTCAGTCGCCGGACGACCGAGTGTGTCATGTCCGACGTGATGCGCTTGCCCATGTGCTTCAGCAGTCGCTCGCTTCCCGACTCGATGCCGAGCGCCACTTCCCGGCAGCCGTTGAGCTTCAGCAGCTCCAGCATGTCGTCGCTCATCCGGTGCAGGATGTTGATGCGGCCGGTGGCGTCCCAGACGTAGCGGTTGCCGATGCCCGTAGCCGTGAAGGCAGCCATACACGAGCGGATAAAGCGCTCGTAGCCAAGGAACAGGTCGTCGACGAAGCGGAAGGCCGTCACGCCGTGGCGCGTGTGCAGCTCCGTCATCTCCTCGATGATGTTGCTCGGCGTGCGAGTGCGAATGGTGATGTCCGGGTTGGCTGACACGGCCGCGCCGCAGAACGAGCAGTCGTAGGGACAGCCGCGCGCCCCGACCATGTTGGCCTCTAGCCGCCCGTCGCCGGCGCGGTACGGGTCATCCGTGAGGAACGTGCGGTCTACGAAAGGCAGACTGTCGATGTCGGGCGCGAGATGGTGCCCGGCGCCCATGCTGCCGCCGGTGACCGGCGTCTTCATCACGGGGTCGAGCCACATCACGCCGGGCAGCTCCGTGCGGTAGCGACGGTCCTTCAGCAGCTCGGCTACTCGCGTCTCGCCTTCTCCCAACACCAGCGCCTCACAACGCGCGAACCGCGGATCGCTCAAGGTCTCAGTCGGCATGGCCTTGGCCTGATGCCCGCCGACCATGACGCTGATCGACGGGTCGAGTCCTGATGCGATGCGGGCGCTGATCTCGTAGGTCGGCGCGAGCAGGTTGAAGCCCGCCCAGCGCGGTGACAGTTGGTTGACGAGCTGGGCGGTCTGGTCGAGGCCGAGCCCCAAGGCTTCCGCGTCGATGACGCCGACGTTGAAGCCTTGATGCTTGGCGTAGGTTGCGATGTAGCCCATACCGAGCACGGGCAGCGTGAAGTCGTTCACGCGCGGTCGAAGACTGTAGTCGCGCAGAGGCGCGTTGATGAACAGGGCGTCGAGCGGGCGAGCAAGGTCCGCGCCAGCCACGGCACGGTCAGCCGATATCTCCATGTTGAGAACCCCAAGCGAGCGTCAAGAGCGTGAGCGAGCAGAGATGTTCGCCAGCGAGCGCCCGCCAGGTCTGACCAAAGGCCGGTTCATCGGCCGGCCAGTCGTGTGAGGGTGCAGCTCGCTTGGCCCAGGTCCGCACCGCGAGATCGGCGTAGGGGTAGAGCGACCAGTCGTTACTCCAGTCGGCCACAGTGGCGTGCGCGGTCCAGGGACCAATGCGCGGCACGGACTGAAGTTCGGCAATGAGCGTGTCGGGCGCAAGCTCACGCCACTTCGCTCCGTGTTCCAGATAGGCCTCAGCAGCCGCCTTGAGCGGGCGACGCTTGAAGGCCATACCGTGAGAACTGAACTGGTCGTCGCTCAGCCCAAGCACAACCTCTGGTGCGGGAAAAAGCGCGTACGAGTTACCGTCCGGCAGAGCAACCTGTTCACCATGTGCTCGGCAAAATGCTCGGTACAGCTTCTTTGACTGTCCAGCGCGAATGACCTGCCGGATAATCGACGTACCGATTGCATCCCATAGGTCCGCGTTGCGAAAACGCACGACTGAACCCAAACAACGCAGCGAAGTTGCCAGCTCGGGAACGTCCGCAAACGCCTCCGGCGTCGTGAAGACATCGCGTATCGGCTCGGCCCCCGCACCGCTCAGGCGGTCGAGCGTCAGCCTGCCGTCCTGGAGCGTGGCGAGCCATCGGCCGCCGTCGTCCAGGGCGAAGACACGCCGCGCGCAGCCGTCGGCCTGCTGCCAGGCGGCGTGCTCGGTCATCACGAAGTCAAAGGCGTCGTACATGGTGGTGAAGGCTCCGAACGGTTGGTCTTATAGCTTGGGATGAGTTGATTATCTCATGTCGCCCCCTCCCCGGATTCACCGTCGAGATTGCGAAGCCCGTCCATGACGCGCCGCAACATGTCGGGGTCGTTCATGACCTCGATCGGCTGAACGCCTTTTGGCACTGACTTCCGGGTGCGGCGCGGCAGTACACGCGGTATCTCCTGGGTTTGGTCGAGTGAGCTACCAGAGACCGACAAAGGCAGTTCGCACCATACGATCTTGCCTCCAGCGGGCGGCCTATAGTAATTCCATCGCTTGCCCAGTGAGCGCGTGAGCGGAATATCGCCGCCTGTCGCCGTGAACTCTGGATCGCTGTCGGCGACCTCAACAATTAGGTTGTCGCCAAGAATGACAAGCCGCACCAAAATGAGTTTCAGGCCATCCAGTTCTGTCCACCGGGGATTTGGCTCAATAATGCCGGTCGTGCGGACAGCTCGGATGACAAGTTCAGTCGTCAGCTTTTCGACCGGTTCAATAAGGTGGTCGAGCCGCCACGCCTGGAGCGTGTATCTGGTGAAGAGCTGCGCGCAGACGGTGGCCGTCGAAAGCGCCGCAAGCTGCATTTCGCTGCGTACGCGAAGCTCAGGGCGAGGGGGACGGGTCATGGCCACCTGCGCCGGTCGTTCTGCCAAAACGGTCATGGCGTTCCTCCCGAGGGTGGCCCATTACGAAAACCCGTGCCCCGGTTTCCAGCTCAATGAGGGCCCGCATGGCCTCATGGACACCAGGAAATCTTGAGAAGTGGTTGAGCGACGGAATCAAGACGCCATCAACGCCGGGGCGGCGTAGCGTCTCGACCATCACGACAAAGCCGCTCCGGCCGAATTGGTCCCCTATTCCTGCGTCACGGTCGGTGAAGACGTCAGCCAGCGTCAGCCCTTCCCGCTCCGCGTACGCCGCGAGATCGCGCATCAGGCAATCGCCAACGTGTTGCGGGTCGGCCGGGTTGAGACGGATGTAGCCGTAGACAAGCGGTTGCATAGTTAGCGGCGCCCCTCCGGGAGGCACGTGGAGGGCCAGACCGGCGACGGCTTCGGGGAGCAGCATCGCCGGTCCGGCCGACTTGGGACGGACACTCACAGCAGCGCCAGGTTGTGATCCGCGAGCCGGGTAGGCTCGCACGGCCAGCTCACAGCACAGATCACGCACAGACCGCCCACCTCGATGTGCTCGTGCAGCACCCGCACCGCAGTTCTGCACAGCTGCTGCAACTCCGGTGGGAAGTAGTCGGTGGGGGTCAGTACGGTCGTGCCCTGCGCCTGGCGGGTCATGGATCGTTCTCCCTGGTTGGGGACGTGTCCGGGTAACCCGAGAGTGGGGCGGCTGGGCCGTACCGGGCATGATCGCGGGGGTATACGCGCCATACATGACACGTATGCGGCCCGCCCCGTAGGGTGGCCAGGTTCTAGAATTGCTGGTCAGGGATGCCGCATCGAAAGTCAGGACGATCATGGACGCGAACCGCTCGGCACGTTACTGCCGTTGCGGGACGCGCCTTGCCCGAGACAACAAGAGCGGCCAGTGCGCCCCGTGCCAGGCCAAGGCGCGCGACTTCATCATTCAGCCGCCGGAGTTGCCTGACGACTTCTGGGACACCGATCAGTTCCGTGATGCCTTTACTGCCCAGCACATCGGCCACGTCTCGCGGGCATATCGCAAGCACCCGCAGCACATCGCCGTGTACGGCAAAGATGGCGTTCCACAGGGCGTCGTGGCCGGTTGGCTCGGATTGACGCAAGCTCAAATTAGTCGCATCGAGAATGGTGCGCCCGTCCGACATCTCGACAGCCTGACTCACTGGGCGCGGACGCTTCGCATTCCCGAGCATCTACTGTGGTTCAAACTGCCTGGTGAGTCGCCTGCAAGTAGCAACGGCCGTACGGCCGAGGTGGAGAGGGCGGCTATACCGCAGCAAGCCCGGCCACGGCCTGTACTGCTTCAGGCTCCGTCGCTCGGACTGCCGCTTGGTGGCGGCAACGGCTACGCCTCCGCGATGCAGTCGTTTCGGGCGGCGGATCGTCAGGTTGGCGGCGGCCACCTCTACGCCACCGTCGTCAAGTATCTGCAAGCAGAAGTCGCGCCGCGCATGTTCGGAGTCGATCACGGCAGTGATGGACGGTTGGCGTTCACGGCCGCAGCCGCCTTGACCGAGATGGCCGGATGGATGGCTCACGACGCTGGACGAGACCAGGCCGCCGAACAGCACTTCGCGCGCTCCCTTGATCTGGTCAAGCTCGGCCATGACCGCCAGCTCGGCGTACACATCCTGGCCAGCATGAGTCATCTGGCCCACCACCAGGGCAAGCCAGCCGACGCCATCCAGTACGCGCGACGAGGACGCGAGGTGCTGGCCCGTGGTCCGCGGTTGCCTGAACTCGAAGCTCGGCTTCTTGCGATGCAGGCCCGTGGCTTCGCTGCGCTGCGACGACCCGACGACTGCACGCAACTGCTCGTAGAGGCAGAGCGGGCGCTCGAAGCGCAGCCGGCCGAGGAGCGGTCGCCGTGGGTCAGCCACTTCGATGAGGGTTCACTGGCGAACGAGGCCGCCCGGTGCCTGCGCCAGCTCGGCGACCTGACCCAGGCGGAGCGGCAGGCCGAGCGCGTCATCGAGCTGCGGCCTGGTGACCGGACGCGCAGTCGGGCGTTCGGACAGCTCATCCTTGTGACTGTGCTCATCGCCCAGGGCAGGCCGGACGAGGCCTGCGCCGTCGCTCAAGAAGTGCTGGACGCGACGCAGCAACTCGGCTCCTATCTCGTCATCCAACAACTTCTTGATCTCCGGCGCTTGCTGGAGCCGCACCGGGGTACTCGGGTGGTGGCCGAGTTCCTGGGCTGCCTCGATGAAGCGCTCAGGGAGCGGATGTGGCTCTACCAGTGGCTCACGCAGGACGGACGTGGCGATGGAACGGCGCTCGGGGAGAAATGGTGAACGCTGACGCTCCGCTGTACGAGCGTGACCCGGAGGCGTGGCAGGCGTACTTGGCAGAGGGCAACGCCAAGCAGCCTCGCAAGCGCGTCAGCGCCGACGTTCTCATTCGTGACCGTGAGGGGCGGATTCTCCTCGTTGATCCGCAGTACAAGCCGGACTGGGACATGCCCGGCGGCATGGCGGAAGCCAACGAGCCGCCGCATGAGGCTGTCCGCCGCGAGCTGCGGGAAGAACTCGGCCTGGACGTGCGTGTAGCTGACCTGTTGGTGGTCGATTGGGTGTCGCCGCACGGCCCCTGGGATGACTTGCTCGCGTTCATCTTTGACGGCGGCGAGCTGAGTGACGAGAAAATCGCGGCGATCAAGATTTCGGATGGCGAGCTGTCTGCATTCGAGTTCTGTACGCCGGAACAAGCGCAGCAGCGACTTCGGCCGTATGTGTGGCGGCGGGTTTCTGTGGCGCTTGATGCGCTGAAGACAGGGCATGTGCAGTACTTGCAGGATGGGTATTCACGCTGAGGGAGGGCTAGGCGAAGGGGCTTCGACGCCGTAAGTGAAGCAAGTCGTTCTTTAATAGATGCTCGACCCTGTAAGCGTGCGTAATGATCTGGCTCCTATGCTCTCGAAGCCGATCTTCACTCAATCTGTCGAGATTTATCTTGAGACTATCGGTCCAGCTATGAAAGTCCCTTAGTGCCTCCTCCAGCTTTTCGTTGTGTATCAGCAGCTGGGCTTGTGAGTGAAGGCTCGTAAAGGATTCCGGCCACTCGTCGTGCCCGGTATCGTAATCAACTGCGGCCTCAGTCCACCTGTTTACCGCGTCGAGAACCTTGGTGTATACCGCGAACTTCTTGTCCCGCAGCCAATTGCGACGTTCACGGCGACCAGTGACAATTAACGTTAACATGCTGCCCGCAAGCCCGCTTGCAATTAGAGCGCTAATAGCTCCGGTAATGGTAGTCTGATCCGGCGTGGTCATTTAGCATTTAGTATGCTCTAACAAGGTCGTCCGATCAAATTGGCGCAAGCTGACCAAATTAAAAATGACCCGCCCAATATGAGCAGGTCGTCGCCTCAAGCCCTGTGAGGGGCGAGTCTTCCTTTTGAAACAAAAGATTCGAGCGACCAAGCGTGGCCGGGCGTCATCGCTGGCGGCGACGAATCGCCCGGCCAGCTTGAGCCGACAGCCTTCTTGATGGCTGGTTGTTGTGCTGGGGCCTTCCGGCTACCTCAGCGTGCGACCTTGAACAGCACGCTACTCGTCGGACTTACGCCCGCCCGCCACCAGGTTTCGTACACGAGGTCGCCTGACGCCGTGTACACCTGCTGGTCGGCACCATCATTCGACTTGTCGAACGCCGTGATGTTGTTCTGGCTGATGCGGATCAGCTCGCTGGTTCCGCTGTTCGGGCCGTTCCACCAGTACTCCTGCACGTGGTCTCCCGTGGCCAAGTACAGCTCGTGGACGCCGTTGTAGACGTCCTTCTCGATCTGGATGGCGTTGGTCTGGCCTTGCGCGATCGTGCCGTGACTCGGTGCGCTGCCCAGCCAGTAACTCTGCCAGGCGGTTGTGCTGGTGCCGGTGTACAGGAGTTGTCCACCATCACTCAGGTTGTCACCCTTGTCGAGACCGCGGATGTCGCCCTGGCTGATGTGGATGATCTCGCCGTGGTGAACGCTCTCACCGGGCCGCCACCACAACTCGTACACGTATGTTGGCGTAGCCACGTACAGCTGTTCGGTACCGTCCGGCCCCTTGGCCTTGTCCATGGTGACCGGATCATTCACGATGTCGAGCCGGCTGATGTGAATGCCGTCTCCACCATCGCGCCACCACGCCTCGTACGGACCGTCTTGGGCCAGGATGTAGAGGCGGTGGGTGTACTGGCCGTTCTCGACCACCGGATCAGCGATGACCTGACGGACGCCGCTGAGGCCAGTGATGATCTTGTTGTGGTGGATGCCTTCGTTCGGCCGCCACCACGTTTCCCACACGCCGTCGGGTACGGCCGTATAGAGCGACTGCGTCGTTCCATCCGGCTCGTTGACTTTGTCGAAGCCAACGATGTTGCCTTGGGCGATGTGGATGATCTCTTTCTTCTGCACACCCTGCCCCGGGTGCCACCATGCCTCCGTCACGGCCGTGTTGGTCGCGGCGTAGACCTGGCGGACGCCGGTGTGGTCGGTGGTGCGTTTGACGTCGGTGATGACGGGTGGCGGTGGCGTGGTCGCTGCCGGTGGTCCTGTCTGTGCGTTGGGCGGCGTGAAGCTGCCTACGTAGACCTGGTTGTTCGGGTTGAGCTGGTTGTGCTTGTTGCCCGCAGCCCAAACGACTTCGCCAACTGATTGCGCTATCCAACCTCCTCCGCCTTGGTAGGCGTTGCTGTGAACGTCTTGGCCGAACGGGAACCATCCGGCGCAGATTGCGTCGAACAGTGCACACCAGCTTCCGAAACGCCCCTTGAATTCACTAGGGACATACGGCGTGCGGGGCGACAGGATGCCGCTGTCAGGCACGATCGTTGGCACCGGGACAAAGGGAGTGAACACCGGCACGTACATGGCCGCCGCCCATGGCCGGTAGCCCCAGTCGTCGCCTCGGACCCACCACCAGTCGCGGTCGAAGTTGGCGTGGAAGAAGCGGTTGTAGAGCGACCCAGGTTCGAATTTGGGGTCGCCGTACAGCGCCACGTAGCCGATGTGGTCCTTCGCTGCCTGGCTCAGGTCGTGACGACGCAGCGCCCAGCCAACAACGTCCGCCCCTTGGGAGTAGCCTCCCAGGATAAGCGTTTCGTTGTGACAGGCTCCCTGGTTCCCCGGTCCGTTGCCAGCGTACCTGTCGTTCAGGTGCGCGACCAGCTCCTCCATGCCGATCTCGACGCTCTCGCCGTAGAAGATCGGTGGCGCTCGCCAGTTATCCACGGCGATTGCGGGGTATTCGTTAGGGTCATTGGGGAAGATTGCCGGGCTTCCGTTGGAAGGGACTGATACGTCACCCTCAACGTTGCCCAGTTCGCCCCAGGCACTCGACATATTCTTCTGTGCCAACGCGCCCATTACCTGATCCCTGAAGGCTCTCGCCCTGTGGTCGTTCAGGTGCTCTCCCGACCCGCGTGCGAACAGTACGTACGCACCGCCGTTGAGACAGCCCGGATCGGCCTGTGCCGGACTCGCTGGCCCGAAAACCACGAACGTAAGGCTGCTCAGCATTGCTGCCAAACAGAACCTAAGTATCCTGCCGCGAGATTGCGCATTTCCGCGCATGAAACATCACCTGCTCTCTGCTCTTGTTCTGAATGTGCTTATCCGCCGCCTAAAACAAGGGCAGATTGTTTTTATACGTTAACATAAATGACGATAAATTCAATTGTCGCTCGTAAGTAGTGCCTGTATTCACCCCGGTAGTTCCTATTGTTATTTCTAGGGTTTTGCTTTATCGTGAAGTGAAGTTATACAAGGAATGGCACGTTGAAGAAACAGAAGGACGCAAAGGTAGCCCCCAAGAAGGTAAAGCTCCTTAGGGTGCTTGGGGTGGGAGTGGTGATCGCTGCAGTGCTTGCCCTGTTGGGCTATTTTGGCTTCAGAGCACTGGAATACAACTACGCGCGTGATGACGCGCAGCCGTTAGAGGCCGCCCTAGTGGCGAAGGGCGCAAAGAAGCTTTGCAGCCGAGAAGACAATGGGCGAGGCTGGGACAACAAGGCCCCGTGGTACTACGCCATCTTTGAGGTCCCAGGGGATAGGCAGGCAGCTACTGATCTGGCCTTAAATACTATGAAAGAAGCTGGCTTCACCAATTTTGAGGGGAGTGCGCCACCAGCGAAGCCCGACGACATAAACACTTACACGGATACAGCGAGCCAAAAGAATACGCACTCAGACCTTAAGGCGGGCGCTAAGACTGTAAGTATTGAAGTCTTCTACGACAGCATCTACCCCACAGCCAACAACCCCTTCTGTGGCGTAGAAAATTCCAGTAACCCACCCACAGATAAGACTTTGGTGAGGTTTACTCTGGGCTTGCCGGAGTATAAATAGGACTCCTTGAGCGTGAGGAAACAATCTACCTTATGGGCTCGGGCTACCAACGCAACGTGGAAGCGTGCCTTCATTACTATTGGCATATTGCTGGCTATCGTGCTGATACCCTGGGGGATTGCCGAATACAACTATCAACAGCGGGTCCAAGTACTCATAAGTGCTTTGGATGAACTTGGGCAGGATGTCATAAAGCCTGCAGGAGGTGTTTCGGTAAGTTCTCCCAGAGCTGGAATCCACTGCGTGCACGTCATTGATGCAATGACGGCTATCGATACTGGGCCGTGTCCAATAGTGCAAGCTAGCTGGTTAGTACCTGTTGTGAAGGGCGAGGGACAAGCATTCATCACCTCTATTTTAAAGGATGCAGGATATGGTGGCGGGTTGATAGAGCAACGAACTGGCGGCGGTGTGAAAGACGGCGTGGGGGTGAGTGTTGAACTGACCGGACTTATTAGTGATAGTGAGGCGCCCTATTCACTCCCTGTCGGAGAGAGGTGGACAAGAGTGCACTTCACCGCTCAAGATCGTCGAGAGAAGTAGATGTCGCGTCCAATGGTGATAGAAGTGCCCGCCGCCCGGAGCGTTCTGCTCGGGCGACGGGCTTTGCTCAGTATGTGAGCGCCAATTGCCGGTGGGGTTACGGGAGCGGAGGGCGGTCGAATGACCGCCACTCCGCTCCCGGCTTGACGTGGGCTTCCGAACTCAGTCGGACGCCTCACCGCCCCGCCGCCGACTCCGACCCGTGGTCGTGTCAGCAGCGTTGGCCGCCGGGGCGTCAGCCCCGAACAGCCCCTCGATGGCTCCGCGCCTGGCGGCTGCCTCGCGCTCGATCGCTTCGAGCGCAGCCTTGGCGCGGGCGGCGAAGTCGGGCTCCGCCTTCTTGGTGGTGACGTACAGCTCGACCGCTCGCAGGGCAGCATCGCCCAGAGAGATACCGTCGAGCTGAGCCACCAGGGTGAACTGGGCGTGCAGGGCGTCCGGCACCTTGATGCCGAGCGTCTTCACGCCACCGTTACGGGGTTCCGGCATGGAAGCCTCCTCGGTGCTGTTGCGGCCGGCCATCCCTTGAGCTGGGATGACGACAACGGCCGCATGACACCGGGGAGGTGTCAGACAGCGAGTCCGCGCTTGCGGCGCTGCTGCTCGATGCGTTCCTTGGCCATCTCGGCGTACGCCGGATTCAGCTCAATACCCAGCCAATCCCGGCCGTGCTTCTCGGCAGCCAGCGCCGTTGTGCCCGTGCCCATGAACGGGTCGAGCACGACACCGGGCACGCTCTTGGCCTGGCATTGGCAGGTCGGCTGCAACTCTCCGGTGGCGAGCAGGCGGCCGTGCTGGCGCTCAAGCGCGCGCTGCCACGACGTGCCGCAGGTCGCGCAGACCCGTTCCGGGCAGGTCGCCAGCAGTGGACGCTCAGCCAGGGTCAGCGGGAAGGCGGCGAAATGGCCGCCTCGGAAGCCAGCGGTCGGCAGGGTCCAGACGTCGCCGGGATTCTTCCCCAGTGGGTGACCGGCCAGGCCAGACGCCTTGAGGCGGGACAGGCCGCGGTTGTCGTTGAGCGTCCAGCCTTGGCGGTTGACTGCGCCAAAGCCTGGTGGCGGGTACGTCCGGCTGGGGTCGCGGGTGGTCTGCCGCTTCGTGGTGACGAGCGGCTGCCGGATGGCGTCAAGGTTGAAGTAGTAGCGAGGCGACCGCGTGAAGAAGTAGATGACCTCGTGCGTGGTGCTCAAGCGGTTGGCCACGCTGGAGGGCATGGGGTTGGTCTTGGCCCAGATGACTTGGTTGCGGAGCGTCCAACCGTCTTTGACCAGCGCTAAGGCGACGCGGGACGGACCGAGCAGCAAGCTCTTGGGAGCGGCGCCCTCGGCCGGACGGCGGGAGTAGCCGTCACCGAGGTTGAGCCAGAGTGAGCCAGCCGGACGGAGGACACGGGCCAGTTCGCGGGCGATGTCACGGAGGCTGGTCACCCAGCCTTCTACGTCGGGCTCGGCTCCAAGCTGCTGGTCATGGCCGTAATTCCGCACGCCAAAGTACGGCGGGCTAGTAATGATGGTGTCCACGGACGACGCGGGCAGTTCGGCCAGGCGCTCCCGAACGTCGCCAATGAGGATGGTGTTGCGGGGGAGACTCCCGGCGTCCGCTGATCGCGGGCCGCTTTGAAGATCACCTCCTTGGTGCATAGGTGGTTGCATACGTGTGTTCTCGGTTTAGTTGTTGATCTATGCCGTGCGGGTGGAACTCGCTGGCGATGTCGTGCAAGCGGCTATCCACCCGCGCGGCGGGTCGGGCTCGATGTCTCGGCCTTACGGACCACGGCTCGTTGTGCGTGGTACGGCAGGGAGCTGAGGCTCTGTCATGGTTGAGCCTCCCGGCGTCGCACGCCGCGCGCTCGAAGCAGCCGTTTGACGCTGCTGAGACTGATGTTGTACTCGGCGGCGAGGTGGGCGGCCTTGACGCCCGAGCGGTAGCGCTCAGCCAGCGACTCGATGTCGGCGGCGCTCAGCCGGTCGGCCATGCTCCACCAGCGGGTTCTCGTCTCGCTCGTGCCTATGCCAGGCAAGTCGGTCTTGTCGTTCTCTACGATGCGGGCGAGCACGTCTTCCATACCCTCAAGCTGGGCTTGACGGTTCGAATAAGCGGACAGAAGGTCCACCCACAAAACAGCAGGTCAGCGTCAGAG
>NZ_CAAAFT010000254.1:0-458 GCF_900634765.1 Candidatus Protofrankia californiensis
CCATCGGCGGAAGTATGGTCTACGCCGTGGTTCAAGCGGCACGTCTGGGTCTTTCCGTCGCCGGTGTCGGGAGGGGTTGCGGCGTGGAGCTGGCGCCGTTGTGGACGCCATTCGAGACGGAGGCATTTCTCTACATCCAGCCGTCGCCGGATACGACCCGCTTCCGCAACGAGAACATCGACAATCTCCGGACCCAGTGGCTGGAGAAATCCGCGGGTGTCGTGTCGGGGCTCGACCGGCTCCCGGAGAGCAGGGTACTGCATCTGGCGCCCGTCGCGCAGGAAATCGTCCTCGACGACATTGTTCGGGGAAGCGTGCGGGGTCTGGTCGGGCTCACTCCGCAGGGCCTGATCCGCTCCTGGGACGACAGTCGGCTCGTCCGCCACCATGCTCTGCGGATCGGCACCTCGACCGCGAGGAACATCGACGCGGTGGTGTTCGCGGACTATGAGGCCGCC
>NZ_CAAAFT010000254.1:539-4031 GCF_900634765.1 Candidatus Protofrankia californiensis
TATCTGACCGGTGTGGCCGAAGCGGTGCGTCGGGCCGGTGGAATTGTCGTGGTCACCAAGGGACCCCGGGGAGCGGAGGTGCTGCTCGCGAACGGGAAACAGGAGTTTTCTGCTATCGCGACCGACCATCTCGTCGACGACACCGGCGCAGGGGATGTTTTCGCCGCCTCGCTGTTCATCGCGCTGGATAGTGGGTTCACCGTCAGTGACGCGGTCCGGTTTGCCGCCGCGGCTGCCGCCCTGAGCATCGGGGGGATCGGCCCGCGGGCGATCGCCACGCGGAACGCCGTTGTGAAGCTGGCCGGTCGAGACACCGCCGTTGAGGACAGCGCAGTCGGGGTGTTCTGACGCGGTTCGCCCCTCCTGCGATCTCCTCCTTTGCCCATGCTGTAGTCAACGCTGTTGACGACCCCCGCCACAAAGTCGATCTTGAAAGTCGGCAGTTGTCGCCGGAATCGTCAGAGCCGTCCCCAACTCATGCTGAGCACCGATGTCGCCAGCTGCCGCCGGCCCTCGTCCGGTTATCCCGCGAGGGCCGGCGGAGATTCTATTCGACCCACTGCTCGGAACCTTCGGGGTGCCTTGACACCCGGTTGTTCGGGTTCCACGGATAGTGAACGCTGGCGGCAAGCCGGCGAGCGTCCATGACATCACGCCGTTCCTCGGCCAGTCGCAGAAGAAGGAGCAGGAACACGCAGCCGACCGAGAGCAGCGAGATCATGACGAGGAAGAAGACGAGGATCGGCTCCACGTGACACCCCCTGATAAGAGCTGGGCTCCGTCGGCCATCTCCCGCCGGCCGGTGCCTTCCCTGCTGAACCAACCAGCCCTAGAGTCACATGAGCGGAACCTCGTGACTAGAGGAGAGATGGCAGATAATTTCAGGTAATAGGAAAAAAATCGGAAGAGAGAGTGTGTGGGGTGCGAAAAGGGGGAAGTTTTTCACGTGAGCGGACCCGGCAGGCATTGATCGACGATCTGACCAGCCTCCGGAAAGGTCGAGGTCTCTCCTTGCCCGCATTGCAACAACGGCACAGCCTCCTGGCGGTTCTCCAGGAATGGAGCCTCGCCTTCGGTCGGGACAGTTCCGTGTCGAGCGCGTTTGCGGTGCTCATCCAGATGCTGTCGGATCTCGACCTGAGTATCAGGAGCAGATCCCTGCGCAACGCCTATGCACTCTCCGAACCCTCGGCCACGGGTATGTCCAGGTTCTTCGACGATCCAGGAATTCTCACGGCCCGGCGCCGACGGTTGGCCGACGGAGTGGGACTGCATCCCGACACCATTGAGAACTACGAGAACGAGAAGATCGCGGAAATTGCTCTCACGTTACTGGAAGGACCGCCTCCCACCCCCGGCGTACGGGCCGCGGCGCCCGACCATGCAAACAGCCCCATGCGGGTGTTCGTCGGCGGTACCGTGGCCGATCTCGACGAGTACTGGCACCCGGCTCAAGAGCGTGTCGTTGCCCAGACCGGCGAAGGCACAGCCATCGAGATTCTGAAAAACCGCGACCAACGGAACCGGCAGCCGTTGTTGGACGAGGTGAGCGCCTGCGACGTCTATGTCGGGATCATAGGCCACCACTTCGGTGACCCCTCCGCCGATCCCTTACGATCCGCGACGATGGCCGAGCACGACCGCGCCCGCGCGCTGGGAAAGCAGCTGCTGATCTATCTTGTCGAATCGGATGGGGCGGGGCCGGAAGGCCCCGAGCCGCCCGGCCGCCAGCAGCTTCAGGCGGAGTTCCGCCGGGAGCTCATGCTCCGGTTCTCGCCGTGGTCCTTCGACAGCGCCGCAGATCTTGAGATGCGGGTGCGTCACGACCTGGCCCGCCTCATGCAGGAGTTCAGCCAGCCGAACAGCCCCTATCGGGTCTTTCATTCGGACCTGCAGTCTGTCTGTGACGTGCTTGACACGCGCAACCAGTCGACCCGCGCCCAGGTAGTCGATTTCATCGAGTTCCTGGCGGAGCAGTTCCGGCCCCTGTTCGCGATCGCCCCGGATTCCTACAACGACCACCCGATCCTGCGTGAAGCAAAAAGAAGGCTCAGCGACCTGATTCCTGAGGTCGGTCTGTCGGTGGCGGACGGAGTTGTCAGACGAGCCGGCGTTCGCCATGTGATCATGCGTACCGAGACGGTCGTGCGGATGCTGCAGACACCTCACCGCCTGGACGCGAAGGAACTCGAGGAAATCGACGAGGGTTTCCTCGCGACCAGCCGGCTGATGATTCTTTACAGTGGCGGGCTTGACGGCACGTACCTCCTGCACCATATTCACCGGGTCCGTCCGAGCGCCGAGGTGATTGTTCTCAGTTGCGACCTCGGTGGGGGAGCGGACATCAACCGTGCTCGGATGATCTGTGAAAGACTTCCCTTCGAGCACATCGTGCTGGACCAGACGGCGACCTTTGTGCGGGACTACGTGTTCCCCTCGATCGCGGCCCAGGCATGCTACGGGGGAACACATCCGATATCAGCTTCGCTGTCCCGTCCCCTGCTTGCCCGGACGGCCTTCGACGAAGCCACCCGGCGCGGCTGCTCGGTCATCCTGCATACCGCGGACGCAACACAGAACAGCCTGCGACGCTTCAACCGGACCCTCGCCGACCTCGGGTTCAACGGACGCTACGGGTCACCTTTTTCCGCCAGGCCTCCCCATCGGAAGGAAAAACGCTGGACGCTGGCGGAAGTCGGCATCATCGACGACGGCGCATCGATCTTCAGCACCGATGTCAACATCTGGTGCCGGGAGTTCGAAGCCGCCGGGCTCGACGACCCCGAGAACATAGAGATTCCGGAGTCGCTCTTCCACTGGACCCGGTACCGCAGCGCCGACCCGGTGGAGGTCGAGGTCACCTTCGAGGCCGGGATACCCGTGGCCCTCGACGGTGTCGAAAGAGACGGTATCTCCTTGATCTCCAGGCTGAACGACGTCGTCGGGCAGTTCGGTCTGGGCCGCTTCATCGGCCTGGAGGAGATTGCGAACGGTCAGAAGGTCCAGGAGGTACGGGAGATGCCCGCCGCCATGCTTCTGATGGACGCCTACCGGCGCCTCGAGCAGGCGATCCATCCCGCCTCGTGTATACGTGAAAAGATGCACGTCGAGCAGCTGTGGGTGCAGGAGGCGGTCGAGGGACGCTGGCTCAGCCCGCTGCGGGAGGCATCCCAGAGCTTCATCTCCACGCTCGCCTCGTCGGTGTCGGGACGGGTGCGCTACCTGCTGTCGGAAAACCGGATTCTTCTCCGGGGGCTCACCGCCGACTCGCCACTGTACGTGCGCGACCGTTCGCAGATCAGGCTCTGACCGCCGCAGGGCCTCACGGCCCTGTGATCCTCTTTCCCGCCTACAGTCGCGGCCAGTCGTCAACCCCCCGCGCGGGGCCGAGATACCGACGTACGGGCGGGACGTTGTGCAGTGCGTCAGTCCCGCGCGTGGGAGGTCGAATCCAGCGGCGGGAGCGGTTTGTTGAAACAGTTGGTCGTCCTC
>NZ_CAAAFT010000254.1:4610-10105 GCF_900634765.1 Candidatus Protofrankia californiensis
ACGCATCCGGTCGCTCCCGGCCACGCTCCCGCCGGAAAGGCTGTGTCCTCACATTTTTCTTCCTTGCCCGGGAAGGCTTCCCGTAGCCGCCTCCCGATATCCGCCTTGGTGACCGGACCCCACGTCTCGACGATGTCGACGAACAGCTTGGCCGCGTCGTAGGCCAGGCCGATCCGCTCGTCCGGCCACAATGTCCCGGGAGTGCTCATCCCGGTCGCCCTGTACATATCGTTCAGGCGGAGGCAAAAATCGCGCAGAGAGTCGGTCACGAGCGGTCCCGTAGTCAAGTTTCCACGGAAACAGTCCTCGCTGGCAAGCAGCACCGGAGCGCCTTTGGAAACAAACCGAAACGCGGTTGTGCTGTTGCGACCCGCCGCTTGGACCACGTACCGTGACACCGAGTCGTCGGCGAGCACCCGATCCAGACAGGAACGCATACCCTCCGCGAACTCGTGGAAGTTGTCGTATCGACCGGCGAAGAAGATCAGATCGTCTGGTTGCTGTATTGTCGCGCACTGTTGACGAAACCAGTCCCGCGTGTTTTCCTTGGGCGCCCAGCCACGCAGGTTGTAGGTGAGCCCGGCGCGCATGGCCTCCTCCTGCACGTCGTGCACCAGGGTGGAGACATAGAAATCGTCCACCGCCGGCCACCCCTGGCCGGCGGGATCCGTGGGCGACCGTGGATAGTATATATAGATGTTCTTCTTCGCGTTCTTCACGGCATAATTGGCAACCAGTAGGGCCTGCCGTCGGTTGTCCGGCACCAGCTGGAAATAGAATGGTGAGAAAATCTGCATGCCGTCTCCGGACAGGGTCGTGGCAACTACGGGCACACCAGCATTCCCGAGGGTGGTGACGGCCTGGCCGGTCCGCTGGGTGCTGCGATCCATGCCGATGACGCCGAGGACGTTCTCTTCGGAGTCGGAGGCCAGCGGCACGAGATGGTCCCGAGCCACCTGGTCGGCATATCTCATCGTATTACCGCCGTTGGCGATGATGATGCGCAACGCCACCCCTGAGGGGTTCTTCGATGTGCCCGCACAGGCTCCGGACGCGCCTTGTACCTGGTTCAGTGCCCGCTGCCAGGTAAGTAGTCCTTCCAGTTCGGCGACCTGCGCTGCTGTCCAGTCACTGTCGGTCTCCCCGGTGAGGCCGGCGAAGTAGACCAGTGTCATGAGTCCGAGTCCGTACGGCAACTGTCCCAGTGGAAGATTGTGGAGTTTTGCCGCGCACTGATTTTGCTCGGCAATCTTCTGTTGCACGGTGAGCAACTGCCTGGCGGGCTCCGAGGTCTTCCCGGCGTTGAACTTGTAGCTGCCGTCGCTGTAGCCGACGCACTGGCCACCGACCCAGGACACCGAGACACCCGCCCGCGACCGGCAGTGATGGCGTAGGCCGGGGGTCTTGTACCAGGCGACCCCGCCTGCCAGCAGCACGACCACAAGGGTGAGCGAAACCAGTACCCGCCGGCGCGCCCATATCGGAGGCGGTGGTGCGGACAGGTGCCGCCCCCAGCCCTCGGCATCCGGGCCAATTGTCAACCCGGGCGGTGCCTGCACGAAGGTGGGCACCCGCAACCACAGCCGCCAGTCCATGTCGCCGGGTGGCTCGGCCCGGCGCCAGGCCTTGTAGGTCGTGTTCCAGGTATCGAACGCGTCCGTTGCGTTGGCGGCGGCCAGGGGAGGCGGCGGTACAGCGTCGGCCCGGTAGCCGGCGACCAGCAGGAGAGGATCGGCCTTTCTGCTGGTGTTGCGGACGTCCGCGACCAGGTTCAGGAACTGCTGACCCCGCGGGTCGTCGGCGACGTTGTCGAGGAGGACCAGCACCCGGGCGGTGCGCCGCCACGCCCATGGCCGCCAGAGCCGGCGCCGGTAGGCGAGCCGCAGGTCATGGAGAAAGGCGTCGACCAGTAGACGTTCGCGTTGAACCCGCTGCTCGGGAGTGCGGAAGGTGTCCGCGGCAAGTTCGACGGCAAAAGAAATGAACGTCCCCCCGGGCGCCGCTGGAAAGCACCTCTGTCTCATGAACCAGCGTGTGCGCACCAGACCCGGTACGGGGAGATATCCGGATACCCAGAGCCAAAACCGCACCTTCGGCCCGAGAATGATGAACACGACCAGCAGCAGCCGGGCCAGGCCGGACACGCCGTCCAGCAACGGGTTGGTGCCGTTGCCGTTACCGGCGCCTTTGAGCTTGTCCCGCAGGAGTTCGGTGAGTTTTTCCCGCCGGGCTCTCCCAGGAGGAAGAGGATCCAGCCGTTGTCGGGTCAGCCAGTCCGCGAATGCATACGTGCAGAAACGGCATCCCAGGCCGGACGGCTCCGTGTGTAGCTGGTCGAAGAGCGCGTGCAGCACCGGCAGCACAGATGGTGGGTCGTCCTGCACAGGAAGGGGTGGAGAATCCGGGTGCCGACGGTCATCCGGCGCCAGATCGAGATAGACGTGCGGGATCAGAGTGGGGGACGATCCGAATAGCCGGCGGAATATGCGGAGTAGTCTGGTCCTCGTGGAAAGATTTCCGCCCAGGCACACCCGATGGCATACGCTGGCCAGCCAGGACCCGCTACCCGCATCAGCTACCAGGCATACCAGTGGTGACGACCTGCGCCGTTTGAGATCGACGGCGAGGGAACGGAGCAGGGTGAGAACGGCGCCGACGCCATCGAAAAACGGAATCATGGCAGTCGTCTCCGGCCCGGGTTATTGTTCGCCATGGCTGCTCCCTGTCAACCAGCTCGCCCGGTGGCCCCGGACGGTCGCATTCCCCGGTTGGCGACGCGGGGTATCCCGTCGCGTTGCGGGTTCCTCGTTCTGCCCACCCGTCACCGGATCACCGCTGGTCGAATCCCCCCGTATCGTCCTAGTGGGGAGTATGCCACCCAGTGCACTCGTACAGCCCACGGGGGTCGCCCCAGCCTGGCGGATCGGTTCCCGGCGAGCCGGTGACCCAGGACCCCGCCCATCGGATCGGCTCTGCCGATTCGGTGAGGGAACCTTGATACGGGAAAAGCTATAGACGCACCGTTTTAGGCTTTCTGGTCATCATCTGATGGCTGGATAAGTGATTCCGATGTGCTCTGTGGTTTCAGGTAGTGGTAATCGGGTGGCGGGTGTGCCGGTCTTGCGTTTGCGTACCTCGCCTCTGCCGATCTTCGAGTTGGCTGGTGGCCGCCGGGGGTGACATGTCGGTCGGCCGGCGGCCCGACCGGCACCGCAGCGGTCGACGGTTCGGTTGGCCGGTGGCCGCAGGGGTCGGCATGTCGGTCGGGGCGCATACCGGGGACGGCCACAAACCTCGGTGGAACCACAAACGCGACATGACTTCGGCCGGCAACTCTCCGAATCTGCTCTAGAAGAGCGCTTGTATCGATATTGTCATGAAAAGTTCAGATACATGCTAAATCGGGCTAACTTCACTCTGGGTGCTGGAGCTGCTACATATTTCCCGCATCTGGCTCGTAAGTGTGCTTCGATGTGGTCGCCCAGTAGACCAACGGTGTCTGCGCGGACACCGCGCGTAAGAAGCGGAGCCGGTCTTGGCATCTGTACCGAACGGTCCTTACGCGATCGCCCGCCTCGGGGAGAACCTGCTCACTCTGGAAGGCGGGTCGTCGCGCCCCGGAAGCCCGGTGGTGATCTTGCCTCCCACTGGTAACCCGGGTGAACAGGAGTGGGCGCTTCAGGCACTCGACAACGGCAGCTACACGATCCGCAACCTCACGAGTGGGACGTACCTGGGGTTCGAGGGCGACCCCTACGTGAACAAGCCGATCGCCGGCTATCCGGACCCCCGCGAATGGTCGCTCTACCCCAGCCCGGAGGCGTCCGCTTTTCACATCGTCGTCCCCGGCGGTCCCGTCGACGGTGAGGAGCTGGCCGTGGATTTCAGCCTGTTGCGGATCTTCCCGCCTCGCAGCGCCCTGAGACCACTCGACGCCGGCATCCCAGGCCAGGCGTGGACTTTCCAACCCATCGAGTAGAAGTCGGAAGGGCATCGTTGCGTTCGCCGATTACCAACGATCTCGGAAGATCCACAGTTAGGATCGGCTGATTCCGGCGGACGCAACCCTGCCGTGGCGGCCCCGCTGTTCGTCCGGAGGACAGGTCCGGAAGCCGGTCCGGCAGGTCCGGCAGGTCGCGGTCCTCAGGTCGCCAGAGGGGCTGTTTCCACGACCGACTGTATTTGCGTGGGCACACGGTGGAAGATGGGGGGTATGGACGTTCCCGGACCACGTCGATGGGAGTACACGGCGGCGTTGCGGCGTCTGCGGATCATGCTGGGTGAACTCGCCGAGCAGACCAGCCAGATCGTCCTCGACGCGACCACCGCGGTGACCGGGCAGGCCGACACCGCCGGGGTGCACACCGCCGTGGCCTGCCTGCGTGGCTGCTGTCAGAACCTCGACGAGGACCTGGTGATGCTGCTGGCCCGCCAGAATCCGGTGGCAGGGGATCTTCACCTGGTCGTGGCCGGGCTGCGGACCGCTACGGCGGTGCAGCGGATGGCTGAACTCGCCGACCACATCGCCGCCACCGCCGACCGGCGGGCGCCCGCCGTCGTGGTCCCCGTCGGGCTGCGCCCCACCCTCACCCGTCTCGGCCGGCTGTGCGCCGAGCAGGCCAGCTGTCTGGCCACCGCGATCTGCGCCGACGACCCGGCGCTGGCCGCCCGACAGGTCACCGCGGGCGACGATCCCATCGACCGCATCCACCGGCAGCTGATGGCCATTCTCACCGACCCCGGTTGGCCCCACGGCATCCAACGGGCCGTGGACCTCGCTCTGCTGTCCCGTTATTACGAGCGGTATGCCGACCAGGCCGTCACCGCCGCCCGCCACCTCGCCCGCCTACGCTGGGTCCCGCCGTTGTCGGACGATCCGGACTATTCGGATGACCTGAACAACCCGGATGATCAGGACAACCTGGACGACCAGGCGTCCACGCACACCTTGTCGGGGGCCCGGTCAAAAATCTGAGGCTGATGTTCAGCTCGGCAGTCAAAGATCGTTAGTTCTGTCGCCGGTCGGTGACTTCGGCGGCGAGGATGGCCACGTCGTCGTTCAATGAGGATGAGGTCCACTTCCGCAGGGCGTGGACGAGTGCGGTCAAGCTCGTATCGAGGGAGACGTTCGTGAAGGCGGCGCGGGCGGTCGGTAGGAGGGGGAGGAATTCGCCGGTTGACGGGTTGCGCGCTTCGGTGAGGCCGTCGGTGTAGAGGAGCAGACGGTCACCTGCCTGCAGGACGACCCGGGTGATGTCGACGTCACCGGCACCGAGACCCAGCGGTGGCTGGCGAATGGTGACAGGGAGCATGCGGACGGTGTCGTCACGGAGTAGGACAGGGTCTGGATGTCCCGCATTGACCAGTGCCAGGTTCCCTCCGGTGATCTGTGCCAGCAGGACGGTGACGAAATCCTCGGATCCGCTGATCTTGCTGACTTCCGCGTCGAGGCTGCCAGGATCCCGCCGAGGTTTTCGGTGCGCTGGGCCTCGACG
>NZ_CAAAFT010000254.1:10130-11985 GCF_900634765.1 Candidatus Protofrankia californiensis
ATGACCTCATAGAGGTCCCCGCCGACGCTGGCCTGCCCCGGCGGCGCTCTCGTAACGCACGGCGAGCTTCAATCCGTCGCGCAATGCCGGCAGAGGGGTGAGAATTGCGCGCTGCGCGACCTCCGCCACGCGGATGACGTTTTCGAGCTTCCTGTCACGCAGGGTCCGGGTCCGGCTCGCCAGGACGGCCATGACACCTCCTACGGCGACTCCGCACAAGCGGATCATCTGGGCCATGCGCTCCCAGCCGGCGCCACCATAGAGATCATCGGGAAGCCCGAGAAGTCCGGCGACCGCCAGTGCGAGGGCCGCGTAGGCCGCGGTCAGCCGGGGGCTGGCAAGCGCGGCGGCGAGCACAGGACTGAGAACCGCCAGATCCAGGACGATATACCGCCGGTCCGCCAACTCCAAGGCGGCTACCAGGGCGAGGATGAGCAGCGGCGCGACCTGACGTGCCCATCTCACAGCGCCTCACCTCGGTTGTCCGTTCGCCCGTCACGCCCGGGAGCAGCCATGGCGCACAGGGCCGTGGGTGAACCGACGCAGTGGCTCGTCGAAACTCCTTCCGGTGTTGGGTCGCCGAGCTGCAGCACTCGTACAGCCTCAGCCGGACAAAGGTGGCCCTGCACATTGTGGCTGCCGGTGCCTGACGCCCCTGCCGGGGAACTGCCGGCCACCGGCCCGATCGTGGGTCTGCTGCCGCGGATGAAATCCTAAGCGCCCTAAGCGCTCAGCCCCGTTCTCCCGGTCGAATGCGGGTCGGTCAGATCGCCAGTGCGGCCAGGATGAGGCTGAGACCGTCGTGGAACTGGGCCTGCATGTCCGCGGCGAGATGGTCGGCGACCGCGGCGAGGTGCGGGTAGCGGGATGCGGACGAACTGATCGCGGTGATCGGTGTCACCGTGGCGTCCGGCCCTTTCCTGGCGATGGTCGCCGCGGTGTGGCGGGCTTCGGTCAGAGCGTGTCCGAGTGTGTAGAAGAGCAGGGTCGTATAGGCGTCGGAGGCCTGCCGGTCGGGCAGGCCCGCGTCACGCAGCAGGCCGATCGCGTGGTTGGTCCGTTCCCAGCTGGCCTCCCCGCCGGGCGGCCGGCGCAGCACGATGGGCGCGAGTGTCGGATGCCGCAGCAGTGACCTGCGTAGCTGCGCGAAGGTCTCCCTGATGTCGGCCCGGGGATCGCCGGTGTGGGGGAGCGGTTCGTCGCCGCGTACGACCCGGTCTGCGAGAGCCTCGAGTAGTTCGTTCTTGGTCCGGAAGTGCCGGTAGACGGCGGTCGGGTCGATGTTCAGACGTGCACCCAGGGCTCGCATGCTGAAACCACCGACTCCGCCGATGTCGACGATCTCCATCGCGGTGTCGAGCAGAAGCTGCTGGGACAGCGTGCCGCGAGGGGTGCGGGTATGGCGGGGTTGCGCCGTCTCCACCGGTCCTGTGCTCCCCTTCGGGATCGATCGTTTCGACGCCCTTGCGTCTTCCGCGATCCTTTCGTGAAACCACGCTGTAGTCAACGCTGTTGACGCCACCTCACTTCAATTTGATCTTCATAAGATAATCAACAACATTTGGAACATCCAACCGTTCCTTTGACATCCAACGGCTTACTCATGGGAAGCTCTCCAAATCGCTACTGTGCACGTGACGCGATTGGTCGACACGAGGAGTAACAGACCTTGGACAAGTCGGTGTCGAGGTCGGACGTTGAGGGCGCGGGGGAGAGCGCTGTCCGTCCGCACGCGGCTGGAACCCGGACGATCGACACGATCAGCCGGGTACGGGCATGGCAACGAGGCGAGCTCGGCGCCTGACCGTCGGGCACGCGCACACCCTCAGTGCGGGATGGCGTCCATGAGTTCCCG
>NZ_CAAAFT010000255.1:0-1444 GCF_900634765.1 Candidatus Protofrankia californiensis
TACGTTCCAGACCGGAGACGGCCAGCAGCAGCGCGTCGGCCTCGCCGGCGTCCAGCTTGGCCAGACGGGTGTTGGCGTTGCCGCGGATCGGCACGGTCTCCAGATGCGGGTAGAGCTGGGCGAGCTGGGCGATCCGGCGCACGGCGCAGGTGCCGATCCGTGCGCCGGACGGCAGCCGGTCCAGCACCAGGCCGCCGGGGTGGACCAGGGCGTCGCGGATGTCGTCGCGGGGCAGGTAGGCGGCGAAGACGGTGCCGGCCGGGACCGGACGGTCCCCGGGGACGTCCTTCATGCAGTGCACCGCGAGATCGGCACGGCCGTCGAGAAGCGCCTCGTCGACCTCCTTGGTGAAGGCGCCCTTACCGCCGAGCGCGGACAGCGGGCCCGCCCACCTGTCCCCGCTGGTGGTGATGGGTACGATCTCGGCGGTCAGATCGGGATCAAGGGCTGCCAGTTCCGCGCGGACCCGCTCGGCCTGGGCAAGCGCCATCGGGGAGGAACGGGTACCAATGCGGATCAGCCGGGATGCGGACATGGCATCAGGCTAGTTCGGCGACCCGGCATAGGAGCGCCGAGGCCGCCCGAGTGTCGCACATGCCCCCGCAGCCCTCCAGGTCCACTTCACAGGCCACCGCCGCACTGCTCGACGACATGGAGACGCATGACGTCACCCGCGATTCGTCCGGGCATGTCGCTTTCGGTCGCGGCATCCACTACTGCGTCGGTGCGCCACTGGCCCGGATGGAGATGGACACCACAGGGGGCAGGAGCAGACGCCGTTATTGCCTGACTGTCTGGCGGGCGGCTTCTATGGCCAGGGCGAGAGTCGCGACGTCGTAGGCGCCGTGGTGGCGCTGGCCGTTGATGAAGAACGTCGGCGTCCCCGAGACGCTGCTGACGTCGGCGGAGGCGATGTCGCGTTCGATCCGGTCGGCGCCGACCCTGGCGCGCAGGTCGGCCCGGAACCGTTCGACATCGAGCTGCAGCTCGCCCGCGTATCGCACCAGGTCCTTGATGGCGAGGTCCGACTGGTGCTCGAAGAACAGGTCGTGCATCTCCCAGAACGCGCCCTGCTCGGCCGCGGCCTCGACGGCGATGGCCGCGTACTCGGCGTGCGGGTGCACCTTTGTCAGTGGCAGGTGCCGCCAGACATAGCGCAGATCGCCGAAATCCGCGAGCAGCTCGCGGACGACTGACTCGGCCCGGCCGCAGTAGGGGCACTCGAAGTCGCCGTACTCGACGAGGGTGACCGGGGCGTCGAGCGGACCCCGGATCCGGTCGCGCTCCGGGTCGACGGGCTCGGCGAGGTCGATAATGACCTCGGAGACACCGCGCTCGGCACGGGCGCGCATCCGTTCCGGCAGTACGTCCGCCAGCCGGAAGACAGCCCAGGAGAGCATGGACGCGGCGAGCGCCGCCACCAGGATACCGATCTTCGCCTCCT
>NZ_CAAAFT010000255.1:1734-4250 GCF_900634765.1 Candidatus Protofrankia californiensis
CGCGGCGAGCGCCGCCACCAGGATACCGATCTTCGCCTCCTCGAGGCGCTCGCCGGTGAACGCGATCGTCGCGATCAGCAGTGGCACGGTGAAGCCGATCCCGGCGAGTACCCCAGCGCCGGTGATCGCGTCCCAGCCGGCAGGCGGGCGCACCCGGCCGCGAGTGACCACCCTGACCAGCCACACCGAGCCGGCGATGCCCACCGGCTTGCCGAGCAGGTAGCCGGCGATGACGCCGAGCGTCACCGGCGAGCGCAGCGCGCGGCCGAGGAAGTCGCCGCTGATCTCGACCCCGGCGTTCGCCAGCGCGAACAGCGGGACGACAAGGTAGCTCGTCCACGGGTGGAAGATCTGCTGGAGGCGGTCGTTCGGCGAGATCGCGTACCAGACGCCGACCTGGGCCTTGCGGGCGAGCTCCGGCGTCGGCTGTTCGCGGAACAACCGGAACAGGTCGGTAGCGCGCTCGAGGTCGCTGCGCGCCGCCGGGCGGGCATAGGTCAGCAGGCCCATCGCAAGCCCGATGACGATCGGGTCGATCCCGGAGTGGAACAGCGCGACCCAGGTCGCGAACCCCAGCGTGGCATAGACCAGGCCGGAGCGCATGCCCGCCGCCCGCACCGCGAGTATCACCGCGAAGATACCGAGTCCGGCGCCGAGTGCGCCCCAGGCGATGTCCTTGCTGTAGAAGACGGCGATGACAGCGAGCGCGACGAAGTCGTCGACGACGGTGAGCGTCAGAATGAACGTCCGCAGCCGCTCGGGGAACCGTGGCCCGACGATGGCGAGCACACCCAGCGCGAAGGCGGTGTCGGTGGACATCGTGATCCCCCAGCCGCGCGCGGACGGTTCCCCCGCGTTGACCGCCAGATAGATCAGGACGGGCGCGGTCATCCCCGCGAGGCAGGCCACGACGGGGATGGTGAGGCGGCGCCGCTCCCGCAGCTCTCCTATGTCGAACTCGCGCCGAGCCTCCAGCCCGACAACGAAGAAGAAGAACGCCATCAGCCCGCCGGTGACCCACTCCCGCAGGTTCTGCGCGACACCCCAGCGGCCGATCTCGATCGACAGCTCGGTCCCCCAGACCGTCTCGTACGACGCGGCGGCGACGTTCACCCAGATCAGGGCGGCAGCTGTTGCCGCCAGCAGGACGGCGGCACCGCCGGTCTCGGTGCGCAGGAACTCCCGCAGCGGCGACCGGCCGCCCGGCCACGGGGTCCTGCCTGCGAGCGCCTGGCCTGGCCGGTCCGGTTCCGTCACGCCGTCGATTCTCGTTCTCGTCCGGGCCTCCCGCGCCCACGGTCCCGCGACCGGTTCATCAGGCGCTCGTCCGCGGCGGTCGGACCGGCGACGTCGTCAGTGCCCTTCGGCGCGGTGGGGTGCCGTTGTGGACCAGGGTGGCGAGAAACCCAGCCGGATGATCACCAGCCGCGGGCGCGCCATTCGGCCAGGTGGGGACGTTCCGCGCCGAGAGTGCTGTCCTTGCCGTGGCCCGGGTAGATCCACGTGGCGTCGGGCAACGGGCCGAAGACCTTGCTTTCCAGATCGTCCATGAGGGATCTGAACGCTGAAGGGTCCCCGAAGGTGGCTCCGGGGCCACCAGGAAACAGGCAGTCACCGGTGAACAGATGTGGTGCTTCGGAGTCGGCGCCGTAGAGCAGCGCGATGGAGCCGGCGGTGTGCCCGACCAGGTGGATGACCCGCAAGGTGGCCTCACCGACGGTCACCTCGTCACCGCCACGCACCGGAGTCGTGATCGCCACCGGGATGGCGCCGGCGTCGTCGGGGTGCGCCACCGTTCTCGCCGCGGTGGCCGCGACCACCGCGGCCAGTGCCTGCACGTGGTCGCCGTGGCGGTGGCTCGTCACCACCGTCGCAAGGCCGCCGGCACCGATGAGGCCCAGCAGCGTGTCGGGTTCGTTCGCGGCATCGATCAGGAGCTGCTCGCCTGTTGCGGCGCATCGCAGCAGGTAGGCGTTGTTGTCCATCGGGCCTACCGCGACCTTGGAAATGGTCAGTCCGGGCAGCTCCCGGACGTCCGCCGGCCCGCCGACACGCACCGCGCCGGTGTAGCTGTCACCGTTGATCTCGCGTCCCATCATCCCTCGCTGGATGTCGGTTGTGTAGGTTCCATCATCCTCCGTTCCGAAACTGTCGGAGCCCGTCCGTAGCATGGCAGTCGCCGCGGACGTCACGTCCGGTCGCGGCACGACCAGTCCCATCCCCGAGCAGACCGCGAAGGATCTCCACGATGGCAGACCGTCTCGTCGTGCGCGGCGCGCGAGAGCACAACCTGCGTGACGTCGACCTCGACCTGCCGCGGGACGCGCTGATCGTCTTTACCGGCCTCTCGGGCTCGGGCAAGTCCAGCCTTGCGTTCGACACGATCTTCGCCGAGGGGCAGCGACGGTACGTCGAGTCGCTGTCGGCCTACGCCCGCCAGTTCCTCGGCCAGATGGACAAGCCCGACGTCGACTTCATCGAGGGCCTGTCACCGGCGGTCTCCATCGACCAGAAGT
>NZ_CAAAFT010000255.1:4357-6981 GCF_900634765.1 Candidatus Protofrankia californiensis
ACGTCGACTTCATCGAGGGCCTGTCACCGGCGGTCTCCATCGACCAGAAGTCGACGTCGCGCAACCCTCGTTCCACCGTCGGGACGATCACCGAGGTGTACGACTACCTGCGGCTGCTGTTCGCGCGAGGGGGTCGGCCGCACTGTCCGAAATGCGGCCGACCGATCTCCCGGCAGACTCCGCAGCAGATCGTCGACCGCCTGCTCGAGCTGCCCGAGGGCACCCGGTTCCAGGTGCTCGCCCCGGTCGTGCGGGGCCGCAAGGGCGAGTACGTCGACCTGTTCGCGGACCTGCAGGCAAAGGGTTTCGCCCGCGCGCGGGTCGACGGCACCGTCCTCGCGCTCACCGACATACCGAAACTGGAGAAGCAGCGCAAGCACACCATCGAGGTGGTGGTCGACCGGCTGGCGGTGAAGGCGTCCGCCAAGCAGCGGCTGACGGACTCCGTCGAGACCGCGCTCGGCCTCGGCGGCGGCCTGGTGCTGGTCGACTTCGTCGACCGGGACTCCGCCGACCCCGATCGCGAGCGGATGTACTCCGAGCATCTGGCCTGCCTCTACGACGACCTGTCGTTCGAGGAGCTGGAGCCGCGGTCGTTCTCCTTCAACTCCCCGTACGGCGCCTGTACGGAGTGCTCGGGTCTGGGTACCCGCAAGGAGGTCGACCCCGAACTGGTCGTTCCCGACCCGTCGCTGTCGCTGGACGCCGGAGCGGTCGCCCCGTGGTCAGCCGGTCACAACAAGGAGTACTTCACCCGGCTCCTCGAAGCCCTGGCCAACGATCTCGGCTTCCGGATGGACATCGCCTGGGAGGGGCTGCCGGAAAGGGCTCGCAAGGCGGTGCTGTACGGGCGGGGTGAGACCGAGGTCCAGGTTGCCTACACCAACCGGTACGGCCGGACCCGCCAGTACTACACGGCCTTCGAGGGTGTTGTCGCCTTCCTGCAGCGCCGGCACCGGGAGGCCGAGTCCGACAGCAGCCGGGAACGTTACGAGGGCTACATGCGTGATGTCGCCTGCTCGGCCTGCCGCGGCGCCCGGCTCAAGCCCGAGTCTCTGGCGGTGACGCTGGGCGGCCGGTCGATCGCCGAGATCGCCGGTATGGCCATCGGGGAGTGCGCCGAGTTCCTGCGCACCCTCGAGCTCACCGAGCGGGAACGCACGATCGCCGGCCGGGTGCTCAAGGAGATCGACGCCCGGCTGGCGTTCCTGCTCGACGTCGGGCTCGACTACCTCTCGCTGGACCGCGCCGCCGGCACCCTGGCCGGGGGCGAGGCGCAGCGGATCCGGCTCGCCACCCAGATCGGTTCCGGGCTGGTCGGCGTCCTCTACGTGCTCGACGAGCCCTCGATCGGGCTGCACCAGCGGGACAACCGCCGCCTCATCCAGACCCTGGTACGGCTACGGGATCTCGGCAACACCCTGATCGTCGTCGAGCACGACGAAGACACGATCCGGGCCGCCGACTGGGTCGTCGACATCGGCCCCGGAGCCGGGGAACACGGCGGGAAGGTCGTCGTGTCCGGCCCGGTGGACGCGCTGCTCGCCGAGGAGTCCTCGCTGACCGGGGCATACCTATCCCGCCGCCGCGAGATCCCGGTGCCCGACATCCGGCGGCAGCCGACCAGGGGGCGCGCGCTGACCGTCCACGCCGCCCGCGAGCACAACCTGCGCGACGTGACGGTGTCGTTCCCGCTCAGCTGCTTCGTCGCGGTCACCGGCGTCTCCGGCTCGGGCAAGTCCACCCTGGTCAACGACATCCTGGCCGCGGTGCTCGCGAACAAGCTCAACGGCGCCCGGGAGGTGCCGGGCCGGCATCGCACCGTCACCGGAATTGATCATCTCGACAAGGCCGTCCGGGTCGACCAGTCGCCGATCGGGCGCACCCCGCGCTCGAACCCGGCCACCTACACCGGTGTCTTCGACCACATCCGACGGCTGTTCGCCGAGACCACCGAGGCCAAGGTCCGCGGCTATCTGCCCGGGCGCTTCTCGTTCAACGTCAAGGGTGGCCGGTGCGAGGCCTGCGCCGGGGACGGCACCATCAAGATCGAAATGAACTTCCTGCCGGACGTGTACGTGCCGTGCGAGGTCTGCCAGGGCGCCCGGTACAACCGGGAGACGCTGGAGGTCCACTACAAGAACCGCAGCATCGCCGAGGTCCTCGACATGCCGATCGAGGAGGCCGCGGAGTTCTTCGCCGCCGTTCCCGCGATCGCCCGGCACCTGCGCACCCTCGACGACGTGGGACTGGGTTACGTCCGCCTCGGCCAGCCGGCACCGACGCTGTCCGGCGGTGAGGCACAGCGGGTCAAGCTCGCCGCCGAACTGCAGCGGCGCTCCACCGGGCGTACCGTCTACGTCCTGGACGAGCCCACCACAGGGCTGCACTTCGAGGACATCCGCAAGCTCCTCGGGGTCCTCGGACGGCTTGTGGACGCCGGCAATACAGTGATCGTCATCGAGCACAACCTGGACGTCATCAAGACCGCCGACTGGGTCATCGACATGGGGCCGGAGGGCGGTACCGGCGGCGGCCGGGTGGTTGCCGAGGGGCCGCCCGAGACGGTTGCGGCGGTCGAGGCGAGCCACACCGGTTTTTTTCTGCGGGAGATTCTCGGGCAA
>NZ_CAAAFT010000255.1:7217-10001 GCF_900634765.1 Candidatus Protofrankia californiensis
CACCGGTTTTTTTCTGCGGGAGATTCTCGGGCAACGCCTCGACCTGGCCCCGTCGGCGCCGGCGGAGTCTCCGTCCGCGCTGGCCTCGTCGGGTCGGTTGTCACCCCGAGCCCCGGTGCGCCCTTCCGTGGATGCTGTGGCGGGATAAGCCTGTGCCCGTGGGTTCTCCTGCCGTGGACGGCCTACCACGGGCCTGCGGGGCCACTGCAGGCGGCGCGGCAGGCGGCGGGGGCTTCAGGTACGCAGCAGGTCCTCGAGGACGGCGTCCAGTTCCTCGGCGGAGCGTTCCTGTCCGCGGGGAACGACCTGTTCGGTCGCGTCGAGGAACGCTCGGGCCGCATCGATGCTCAGACGGACGACGGAGTGCAGTTCGCCGGCGGTCAGATCGAGGCGGACGCAACCGCGGTCGGGTTCAGGGGTGATCCGGACGTCGCCACCACCGGTGGGAATGTCCAGACCGGCCCGCAGCGCATCACGCAGCACCACCCACGTACCACGAGGCAACGCGGGGTGGTCAGGGCGGGAGATGAGTTCCAACGTCACTGCGAGCGGATCGGCCCGTCGCCAGTTCACCTGCAACACGGTCAACCGCCCGCGGGAAGGTGCGTCATCGACGACCAACTCGGTGGTCACGTCCTCCACCTGCATCCGTCGTGCCTCCTTCGTCGTCCTGCGACGCTGTGCACCGCGGTATCGAGGGTGACAGCCGGTCAGGCAAGACGCCACCTGGAAAGCGTGGCGGGACCTGTTCGGGACCAGACGGGACAAGGCCGGCGCCGATATTGCGGGGTCCTGCCCGGGGAGGTCGTCACTACGATGTCGCGGGGAAGGCGTCTGTCGACTCTGCCGACCATAAAGAGCCGGTCGACTCCGTCGATCATATCGACCATGTTCACCCTGCCGGGGTTCACCCTGCCGGCCATGTTCACGCCCGCGTCCCGACCACCACGTCCATCCGCTACCGAGCGTCCGACGGATCATACTTCGCACACCGCTCATGGTCTTCGAGCATGGACCCTGGCATCGCTTCCCGCAGGGCGTGGTGAGGAGTGTCCCCCCAGCTGTGAGATATGCCCGCCCGCGCTCACCGTAGGGTGCCGTCGCGCCCCAGGTCGCAGCCACCCTCCACGGTTAAGTGCTCAGCGTGGTGAAATGGTTACGTGGAGGCGTTGTTCTGTGGCAATCCGGCTCGCCGTAGGCTCGGTTCATGGCTGATCCGGCGTCCTACCGTCCCGCGCCGGGATCGGTTCCGGAGACCCCGGGTGTGTACCGGTTCTTCGACGAGCACGGCCGCGTGGTCTACGTGGGCAAGGCGAAGAACCTTCGCGCCAGGTTGTCGAACTACTTCACCGATATCCACAACCTGCACCCTCGCACCCAGCACATGGTGACGACCGCGGGTTCGGTGGACTGGACCGTCGTATCGACCGAGGTCGAAGCACTTCAGCTCGAGTACACGTGGATCAAGGAGTTCGATCCCCGCTTCAACGTCCGATACCGGGACGACAAGAGCTACCCGAGCCTCGCCGTCACGCTGTACGAGCAGTTTCCGCGCCTGCAGGTGATGCGCGGTGCCAAGCGCAACGGCGTCCGCTACTTCGGTCCCTACGCCCACGCGTGGGCCATCAGGGAGACCCTCGACCTGCTCCTGCGCGTCTTTCCGGCGCGTACGTGCAGCACGGGGGTGTTCAAACAGGCTGCTCGGATCGGCCGTCCCTGCCTGCTCGGCTACATCGACCGGTGCTCGGCGCCGTGCGTCGGCCGGGTCGACGCCGCCGAGCACCGCCGCATCGTCGAGGATTTCTGCGACTTCATGTCGGGTCAGACCGGCCGCTATATCCGCAAGCTCGAGCGTGAGATGGGCGCGGCCGCGGCCGAACAGCAGTACGAACGCGCGGCCCGGCTGCGGGACGACATCGGCGCGCTGCGCCGGGCGATGGAGAAGCAGGCGGTCGTACTCCCGGACGGCACCGACGCCGACGTCATCGCGTTCGCGCAGGACGAGCTTGAAGCTGCCGTGCAGATCTTCTACGTACGCGACGGTCGGGTCCGGGGCCAGCGCGGCTGGGTCGTGGACAAGATCGAAAATCTGACGACGGGGGAGCTGGTCGAACAGTTCCTCACGCAGGAGTACCTCTCCGACAACGCGGGTGCGTCCGGGAGCCCGTCCGCGGGCCCACACCGGGTGGGCACGGGGGTGACGAACGAGATCCCGCGGGAGGTGCTCGTCCCGGAGCTCCCGCCGGACGCGGACGTGGTCACGGAACTGCTCGGCATCGCCCGTGGCAGCCGGGTCGACCTGCGGGTTCCCCGGCGCGGGGACAAGCGGACTCTGATGGAGACCGTCGAGCACAACGCCAAGCAGGCGTTCGCCCTGCACCGTACGCGACGGGCCAGTGACCTCTCCGCCCGCAGCCGGGCGCTGTCGGACATCTCCGACGCTCTGGGTCTTGCCGATCCGCCGCTGCGGATCGAGTCGTTCGACATCTCCAACCTGCAGGGCACCGAGGTCGTCGCCAGCATGGTCGTTTTCGAGGACGGGCTGCCGCGCAAGTCGGAGTACCGGCGGTTCGCCATCCGTGGGGTCGACGGGCAGGACGACGTCGCGAGCATGCACGAGACGATCAGCAGACGGTTCAGCCGTTACCTTGCCGAACGGGCCCGTACCGGAGAGTTCGCAGGTCTGCCGGACCCGCCGCAGCCATCGGACGCGCCGGATTCACCGGGCTCATCGGCGCCGGCCGGAGCGGGTGGCCCTGATACCGCGACGGCGGCCCCCAGCTC
>NZ_CAAAFT010000255.1:10129-11072 GCF_900634765.1 Candidatus Protofrankia californiensis
CCGCGACGGCGGCCCCCAGCTCCGCGCTGGACCCCGTGACCGGCCGGCCGCGGCGTTTCGCCTACCCGCCGAGCCTCGTGGTCGTGGACGGCGGCCCGCCGCAGGTTGCCGCGGCGCGCCGCGCCCTCGACGAGCTCGGCATCGACAGCGGCCCCGGCGGTGTCGCCCTGTGCGGGCTTGCCAAACGTCTGGAGGAGGTCTGGCTCCCGGGCGAGGAGGACCCGGTGATCCTGCCCCGCACCAGCGAGGCGCTGTACCTGCTGCAGCGGATCCGGGACGAGGCACACCGTTTTGCGATCACCTACCATCGGCAGAAGCGGTCCAAGAGCATGGTCCGCTCGGTCCTCGACGATGTGCCCGGCCTCGGGGAGACACGCCGCAAGGCGCTGCTGCGCACCTTCGGCTCGCTTGCGCGGATCCGTGCGGCAACGGTCGACCAGATCGCCGAGGTGCCGGGAATCGGCCGACGGACAGCCCAGGCTGTCGTGGACGCGCTCGCTCCCACCAACCCGACAGGCGCGGACGCCATCCCGGGTGCGGTCGATCCGCACACGGGCGAGATCCTTGACGGTGACGATTTCGTGGCGGCCGAACCCACGCCGGCCACCGACGCCACGACACCTGGAACCACCACAGCCCGCGCCATCGCCCCTGACCCCGGTCCCGACGCCACATCGACACGGGGTGCTCTCACATGACGTCCGCCGCGCCACTCGAGCTCGCCATCATCACCGGGTTGTCCGGAGCCGGCCGCAGCACCGCGGCCAAGTGCCTGGAGGATCTCGGCTGGTTCGTCGTCGACAACCTTCCGCCGGCGTTGCTGGCCACCATGACCGAACTCGGGTTGCGTTCGCAGGGTGCGGTCAATCGCATCGCAGTGGTCGTGGACGTCCGCGGCCGGGCCTTCTTCTCCGACCTGCGCGCGACGTTGGACGCGCACGAG
>NZ_CAAAFT010000255.1:11185-12832 GCF_900634765.1 Candidatus Protofrankia californiensis
CACGAGGCCCGCGGCATGCATCCGCGGGTTCTTTTCCTGGAGGCCGCGGACGAGACGCTGGTGCGCAGGTTCGACCACGTCCGCCGGCCGCATCCGCTGCAGGGCGACGGCCGGGTGGTCGACGGCATCAGCCGCGAGCGCGCGTTACTGGCGCAGTTGCGCGGCGAATCGGACCTGGTGCTGGACACCACCGACCTCAATGTCCACGAGCTGCGCACGAAGATCGACACCGCGTTCGGTCAGCCGTCGGGAACCCGGCTGACCGCGGCGGTGGTCTCCTTCGGCTACAAGTACGGTCTCCCGCTCGATGCCGACCTGGTGGCCGACTGCCGGTTCCTGCCGAACCCGCACTGGGTGGAGGAGCTGCGGCCGTACACCGGCCGTGATCCGCAGGTGCGTGACTATGTCCTCGGCCAAACCGGGGCGGAGGAGTTCGTCGAACAGTACGCGGCGCTGCTGCGGCTGGTGGGGGAGGGGTATGTGCGCGAGGGTAAGCGGTATCTGACGCTCGCGGTAGGGTGCACCGGCGGCAAGCATCGCAGCGTGGCCGTGGCCGAACAACTCGCCGGGCGGCTGGCCAGCGACGGCGTCGGTGTCCGGGTGGTTCACCGTGACCTGGGGCGCGAGTGACTGCCATCGATCACGTGCCTGTTACCGATCCCGCGGTGGTGGCCTTCGGCGGGGGTCACGGTCTGGCCGCATCCCTGCGGGCGCTGCGGCGCATCACCCGTCATCTCACCGCGGTTGTGACTGTGGGTGACGACGGGGGCTCTTCGGGTCGCCTGCGGACCGAGCTGGGAGCGTTGCCCATGGGTGACCTGCGAATGGCGCTGGCCGCGCTGGCCGGCCCGGACACCTGGCCGTCCACCTGGGCAGACCTGTTCCAGCACCGGTTCGGCGGCGACGGGCCCCTGGCCGGTCACGCCGTCGGCAACCTCGTGCTCACCGCTCTTGCCGAGCGTCACGGCTCTCCGGTTGACGCGCTCGACCTGGCCGGCAGGCTGCTGGGGGTCGCCGGTCGCGTGCTACCGCTGTCCGAGGACGGCATCGACATCGTCGCCCAGGTGGCCGGGCTCGACCCGGACGAACCGGAGGCCACGGTGGAGGTCCGCGGCCAGGCGGCCGTGGCCACCACGCCCGGGCGGGTGGTGAGCCTGTACCTCCAGCCGGCCAAGCCCGCCGCCTGTCCGCAGGCACTGGCCGCGATCGACAGCGCCGAGTGGATCGTGTGCGGTCCGGGGTCGCTCTACACCAGTATGCTGCCCCACCTGCTGGTACCCGAGATCACCGATCGGCTGCTCGGTTCGCCGGCCCGTCGTGTCATGGTGTTGAACCTGGTACCGCAGCCCGGTGAGACCGAAGGGTATTCACCAGAGGAACACCTGCGGGTCATCGGGACGCACGCGCCGGAGCTGGCCTTCGATGTGGTGATCGCCGATCCCTACGCGGTACCCGAACCGGCCGTGCTCGCTCGTGCCTCGGCCGATCTGGGGGCACGCCTGTACCTCGTCCCCGTTGCCCATCCCGGCGAGCCACGCCACGACCCTCGGCGGCTGGCCGCCGCGTTCGAGACGGTGTTCAAGGCGGCGCGGGAAAGCTGGACAGGCCAGCCGGGCCAGGAAGGCCAGCAGAGCCAGCAGGGCCGGG
>NZ_CAAAFT010000255.1:12950-13542 GCF_900634765.1 Candidatus Protofrankia californiensis
GTGTTCAAGGCGGCGCGGGAAAGCTGGACAGGCCAGCCGGGCCAGGAAGGCCAGCAGAGCCAGCAGGGCCGGGAAGGCCGGGAAGGAAAAAGGACTCCCCCGCAGGGCCCCGGGCCCTGGGCCGGCACCGCATCCGGTGACGCGCCGTTCGGCGAGGGGCAGCCGATCGGGGACGAGCTTGTCAGCGACGAGGCGACATCAGACGGTGAGACGCGCGGTGGCCCCGCTACCGCCGGCCGGTCCCGTGAAGGTGAGGAATGATTCGTGTGGCTGCAATGACCGCCACCGTCAAGGACGAGCTCAGCCGGTTGCGGGTGGCCAAGCCGTGCTGTCGCCGCGCGGAGATGGCCGCTCTGCTGCGCTTCGGCGGCGGGCTGCACATTGTGCGCGGCCGTATTGTCGTCGAGGCCGAGCTCGATGCGGGTGCCACCGCCCGGCGGCTGCGCCGGGAGATCGCCGAGGTCTTCGGCTTCCCGTCCGGCATCGCGGTGCTTGCCGCGGGTGGACTGCGCCGGTCCGTGCGCTACATCGTCCGGGTGGAACGTGACGGTGAGCAGCTTGCCCGGTCGACCGGGCTGCTCGACCAGCGGGG
>NZ_CAAAFT010000256.1:0-3829 GCF_900634765.1 Candidatus Protofrankia californiensis
CCCTGAGGCGGCGCTTGCGCTGGTCGGCGCGGCCCGGCGGCTTGGGGTCGCGGCCAAGAGCCGGGACGTGCGTGGGGTGGACCGGGTGGTGATCCGGGACGGGGACGCGATCAGCGTGCTGCTGACGAAGATCGGTGCTCATGACAGCTTGTTGGCCTGGGAGGAGCGCCGGATGCGCCGTGAGGTGCGGGCGACCGCGAACCGCTTGGCGAACTTCGACGACGCCAACCTGCGTCGGTCCGCTCGAGCGGCGGTGGCGGCCGGTGCCCGGGTCCAGGCGGCGTTGAAGATCCTGGGGGACGACGCGCCAGGTCATCTGTTGGCGGCCGGCCAGTTGCGCCTTGAGCACGCCCAGGCGTCCCTGGAGGAGCTGGGTGCGCTTGCGGACCCACCGTTGACCAAGGACGCGGTGGCCGGTCGTATCCGGCGACTGCTCGCGCTGGCGGACAAGAGGGCGCACTCGCTCGGACTGCCGAACACCGAGGCGAGCGTCTCCCCGGACCTTCTTGAGAACGCCTAGCGAGCGGGCCAAAGGCGGTGCGATCATGTTTTTTCGCACCGCCACACACGTGCGGAGCCTGGCGCGTCACTCGTGTCTGCTGGTATATCCTTAGCAATACTAAGTAAAAGGGATATTAGTGCCCCCGCGGTGACGACCAGGTGACGACCGGTAGTGGCGACCGGAAAAGCGGTGGCCGACCAGAGGAGCTGCTGGCTGGCCAGAAGGGGTGCGATCATCGCTCCTCTTGCGCCGCCGTCGGCCCCACAGGCTTGACCCGTGTCGGTGAGAACATGCTTCTTCTCGCTGACACAGGCCCGGAAGGCCCAACACGAGCCAGGATGGTCCGCGAGGGAACGCGGCGAGGAGGAGATATGGACAGCTTCGGCAGCACAAGTCACCTCAAGGTAGGTGACCATACGTATACGATCCGCCGGCTGGACGCGATTTCCGGAGCCGACCGGTTGCCCTACAGCCTGCGCGTCCTGCTGGAGAACCTGCTGCGCACCGAGGACGGTGCCAACATCACGGCCGACCACGTCAACGCGCTCGCCTCCTGGGACCCAGCCGCCGAGCCGAGCCAGGAGATACAGTTCACCCCAGCTCGGGTGATCATGCAGGACTTCACCGGGGTGCCGTGCGTGGTCGACCTCGCCGCGATGCGCGAGGCCATGGCAGCGCTGGGCGGAGACCCCGCGAAGATCAATCCGCTGGCGCCGGCCGAGCTGGTGATCGACCACTCGATCATCGCGGACGTCTTCGGCCGCTCCGACGCCTTCGCCCGTAACGCGGAGCTGGAGTTCGGCCGCAACCGCGAGCGCTACCAGTTCCTGCGGTGGGGCCAGGCCGCCTTCGACAACTTCACCGTCGTCCCGCCGAACACCGGGATCGTCCACCAGGTCAACCTGGAGTACCTCGCCCGGGTGGTCTTCACCAAGGACACCGCCGACGGCCGGCTGGCCTACCCCGACACGCTGGTCGGCACCGACAGCCACACCACAATGATCAATGGGCTCGGTGTGCTCGGCTGGGGCGTCGGCGGCATCGAGGCCGAGGCCGCCATGCTCGGCCAGCCGGTCAGCATGCTGATCCCGACCGTGGTCGGCTTCAAGCTCACCGGCGAGCTGGTCGCCGGCACCACCGCCACCGACCTGGTCCTCACCATCACCGAGATGCTGCGCCGGCACGGCGTGGTCGGCCGTTTCGTCGAGTTCTACGGCGAGGGCGTGGGCAACGTCCCGCTGGCGAACCGGGCCACCATCGGCAACATGAGCCCCGAGTACGGCTCGACCTGCGCGATCTTCCCGGTGGACGCGGAGACGCTGGCCTACCTGCGGCTGACCGGCCGTCCCCAGGAGCAGATCGACCTGGTCGAGGCCTACACCAAGGAGCAGGGCCTGTGGCACGATCCCAGCCACGAGCCGGTGTACACGACCACCCTTGAGCTCGACCTGTCCACGATCGAGCCGTCGCTGGCCGGGCCCAAGCGTCCGCAGGACCGGGTGCCCCTGCGCACCGCCAAGGTCGCCTTCCGCACGGCGCTCGTGGACTACGCCGACCCGTCCAAAGCCACCTCGAACGGGTTCGTCAACGGCGGTGCGGACGAGGCCAGCGCCGAATCCTTCCCCGCCAGCGACCCCGCGGCCGCGTTCGCGGACAAGCCCGGCGACGCGCCCGTGTCGTCCAACACGGGGGCCGGAGACGTCGGTGACCGCCCATCCAACCCCACCCCGGTGACGCTTGCGGACGGCACCAGCTTCGAGATCGACCACGGCGCGGTCGCGATCGCCGCCATCACCTCCTGTACCAACACCTCCAACCCGCAGGTCATGATCGGTGCGGCGATCCTGGCCCGTAACGCCGTCGACCGCGGCCTGACCCGCAAGCCGTGGGTCAAGACCACCCTCGCCCCGGGTTCCAAGGTCGTCATGGACTACTACGAGCGTGCCGGGCTCACCCCGTACCTGGACAAGCTCGGCTTCAACCTGGTCGGGTACGGGTGCACCACCTGCATCGGCAACTCCGGCCCGCTGCAGGAGGAGATCAGCCAGGGCGTGAACGCCGGTGACCTGGCGGTGGTCAGCGTCCTGTCCGGCAACCGCAACTTCGAAGGCCGGATCAACCCGGACGTCAAGATGAACTATCTGGCCTCCCCGCCACTGGTCGTCGCCTACGCGCTGGCCGGCACGATGGACATCGACCTGACCAGCGACCCACTCGGCACCGACAGCGCCGGCAACCCGGTCTACCTGCGCGACATCTGGCCGAGTGAGGCCGAGGTCGCCGAGGTCGTCGGCGACGCGATCCGCTCGGAGATGTTCACCGAGGACTACGGCGACCTCTCCGGGGACAAGCAGTGGCAGTCCCTGCCCACCGGGGATGGAGGGGAGGTCTCCCAGACCTTCGCCTGGGCACCCGACTCGACCTACGTCCGCCACCCTCCGTACTTCGAGGGGATGCCGGCGAAGCCGACGCCGCGTCCGGACATCATCGGCGCCCGCGTGCTGGCGTTGCTGGGCGACTCGGTGACCACCGACCACATCTCACCCGCCGGTTCCATCAAGCGGGACTCGCCGGCCGGCCGCTACCTGGTCGAGCACGGAGTGGACCCGAAGGACTTCAACTCCTACGGGTCCCGCCGGGGCAACCACGAGGTGATGATCCGCGGGACGTTCGCCAACATCCGGCTGCGTAACAAGCTCGTTCCCGGCACCGAGGGCGGGGTCACCCGCTACCTGCCCGACGGCGAGCAGCTGGCGATCTACGATGCGGCGCAGAAGTACGCGGCCGCCGGGGTGCCGCTGGTCATCCTCGCCGGTAAGGAGTATGGCTCGGGCTCGTCGCGTGACTGGGCGGCCAAGGGCACGGCGCTGCTCGGTGTCCGCGCCGTGATCGCCGAGTCGTACGAGCGCATCCACCGGTCCAACCTGATCGGGATGGGGGTCCTGCCGCTGCAGTTCCCGCCCGGGGAGTCGGTCGCCTCGCTCGGTCTGACCGGCGAGGAGACGTTCACCGTCGTCGGGCTCGCGAGTGTCGACGAGCAGACCCCGACCCTCACCGTCCAGGCGGACGACAAGCGTTTCGACGCGGTCGTGCGCATCGACACGCCGGGGGAGGCGGAGTACTACCGCAACGGCGGCATCCTGCCCTACGTCCTGCGTTCGCTGCTGTCCCAGTAGGAGCGGGCCGGTAGGAGACAGGAGCAAGCCGGTAGGCCGGTAGGTGGGACCAGCGCGGGCCGATGGCGGCACGGTCGTGTTTCCTGTGTGTCCGGCGTTCCCACCGGATCGGTGACGCCGCCGAGAGCGTTTGCATCAGGGCTCTCGGCGG
>NZ_CAAAFT010000256.1:4259-8631 GCF_900634765.1 Candidatus Protofrankia californiensis
ACGCCGCCGAGAGCGTTTGCATCAGGGCTCTCGGCGGCGTCCGGTCCGCTGTCCGGTTTCAGGTCCGGCTCGGTGCTGGTTTCAGTTCCGGTGCAGCATGGTGTTCATGGCCTGGATCTCAGCGGTCTGATTCGTCTGGATGTTCTGGGCCGTCGCCTTGGCCGGGCCGTACACGCCTTCGCGGATCTCCGTTTCGGCCATGCTCACCGCACCCTCGTGATGTTCGATCATCATCTCGAGGAACATCCGGTCGAACTCGGCGCCCCGCATACCGGTCAGTCCGGCCATGTCGGCCTCGGACATCATCCCCATACCTGTGCCGGCGGACGCGCTGTCAGCGCCCGTCGAGCCATGACCCATGGAACCGTGCCCAGGTGCGGAACCGTGGCCCATGGCGCCCGACCCCGTGGTATCGGTCGGTTCACCCCAGGTCCTCAGCCATCCGGTCATCATCGCGATCTCGGGATCCTGTGCTGCCCGGATCCGTGTGGCGAGCTCCGTCACCTGGGGGCCGGAGGCGTGGGTGGCGGCGAGATCGGCCATCTGGATCGCCTGCCGGTGGTGGGGAATCATGTTCTGCGCGAAGCTCACGTCAGCTGTGTTGTGGTCGGTGGACGCGGACTCCGCCGCGCCGGGAGCGGTCGTGTCGTCGTCGCCGCACGCCACCAGCACGATGCCGGCAACGAGAGCGGTCACAAGTAGCGCAAAGCGCTTCATGGCCAAGTCGTCCTCACATGCTTGTCTGCGTAACCGGTGTCCACATGCCTGTCCGGGTCCGTCCGGGCATGACACGTCGTTGCCTGAACACAACTCACCGTGGTCAGGCGAAGGTGCACCGGATCACAGCCGCAGCACGCACAGCTCAGCGAGGGTAGGAGGCCTCGACGGAGGCGACCGCGACGGGGGAGCACGCCGGTTGCCGCCTGGGACCCCGGGCGTCGCCGACCGCACCGGGCAGCCTGCCAGGCAGGCGCCGAGCAGCCCCAGCAGGAGCCCGGCGACAGCCGTTGCCAGGCCGACGCGAAGCACCGCCAGACACAGCGGGCCGACGTGGTCGGGATGTTCGGCGGCAGCCGGCATCCGACCGTGCGCCGCCGCCATGGCACCTGTCGTCTCGTGGGGCGTTGGCGCCGTCGGAGCGGCCGCATGGTCCATGCGTGACGGTTCGAGGATGGCGGCGAGCCCGCCATGCATCAGCAGGAGCCCGATCAACACCAGCGGCAGCAGCATGAGGACGCGGACGCAGGTCCGCTCTCCTGCTCTTCCTGTCCTCGATGCCCGCACGAAGCCGATTGTGCCGGATGCCGGCAGGTCCGGACGCCAACCTCGGATCATCAATGCAAGGACTACGCCGGACCACGGGACGAATGCGTCGGACTGTTGGGTTTGGGGGTATTGCGTCCTCATGTGCGCCACCCGATATCGTTTGGCACAGCATCAGCCCACCCCCAGAGACTGACCTCTCTGCCCCTCCCAGAAGACACACGTCGGATCGAAACGCCCAGTCCTGCCCCGATCCGATGTCCCCTCCGAGTAGCCAAAGGTAGGAGTGAGGTTCCGCGGTCCTGACGGTTTCCCTCAAAACCGTTACCTGAATCATGCCCACATCCTGGTTCAGGGCAAGGATTACGCTGCCTCGCGGGCGTACGGGAAGGAACACGTGTTGCTTCCACGTGGCGTCATCCGTTTCCCCGTGAGCGGGGAAACCACCGGTCGCGGTCGTCATCGTGATCAGGTACCTGTGGACAGGTCCGATCACGAATCCCTGTACCGCCGTGTCCGCCTGAGTCCACAGTCCCGTCGGGTGGCCACGATCGCCGCGGTCACGACCGGGACCCTGGCCGCGTCGACGGCGGGCTTCGCCGCGACGATGCCGGGCCCGAGCGGCAACGCCTCGCTGGAACCAACCGCCGCCACCGGCACCACCACCGCCTCGATGATCGGCGGTGGGTCGCACGGAACCACCCTGGCCGCATCCACGGTCGGGCTGGCCGGCAAGATCGGAAATCCGGATCCGACCCTCACCTCGGTGTCGATCGTTCCCGATCGGGCGACCGTCGCACCGAACGCGCCCGTCGTCTTCACCGTCCGTGCCACGCAGGTCGGGACCGGGCAGCCCGTCACCGGCCAGCGGGTCCGGATCGCGGTGGCGAACGGACCGCAGTGGACCACCACCGCCCAGCTGCAGACCGACGGAAGCGGAATCGCGAAGATCGCCACACGTCTGCTGTCCACCACGACGTTGACGGCGGTGTTCGACGGCACCAACGCCCTGCGTCCCTCGCTGGCCGGCGCGACCACCGTGACGGTGAAGAGCCCGACGACATCCGGCTCGGCATCCGGCTCGTCGTCGGCTTCGTCGGCAACTCCCACGGTCATCCCGGGCAGCTCCATCGGCCAGAAGATCGTCTACCTCGCCTCGCTGCAGAAGGGCAAGCCCTACGTCTACGGCGCGGCCGGCCCCAACGCCTTCGACTGCTCGGGTTACGCGCAGTATGTGTTCAAACAACTCGGCCGTTATCTCCCCCGGACCGCGCAGCAGCAGTTCGACGCCTCCATCCGGATCCCCAAGGCGGCCAAACAGCCCGGCGACCTGATCTTCTTCGGCTCACCGGACAACATCACACACATGGGCATCTACGCCGGCAACGGCTACATGTGGGCCGCTCCCCAGACCGGGCGGACCATCAACCTCCAGCCCATCTACACCAGCACCTACTGGGTGGGACGCTTCCTGTAGAGCACGGATGACCGCCGCCCGTCGTCTAATCTTCTCCCTGTGCGGTGGGCGGCTTCACCGTCCTCGTGTCCCGAGGAGAGGAGGTGCCTGGCGTGTCCGCTGCGGTGACCCCCTCCGACCGGGTGCTCACGATCCCGAACCTGCTCTCCGCCCTGCGGCTGGCCGGGGTCCCCGTCTTCCTGTGGCTGGCGCTGGGACCCCATGCCGACGGAGCGGCGTTGGGCATCCTCGCCTTTGCCGGCGTCAGCGACTATCTCGACGGCAAGCTCGCTCGGGCGCTGGGTCAGACCAGCCGGCTGGGCACCCTGCTCGACCCGCTCGCTGACCGCCTCTACATTTTTGCGACGATCGTCGCTCTGACGCTGCGCGACATCGTCCCCTGGTGGTTCGCGGCACTGCTCGTCGGCCGGGACGTCCTGCTCGCGGGCTTTGTACCGGTACTGCGGCGGTTGGGTTACGGTTCGGCGCTTCCTGTGCATTACCTGGGTAAGGCCGCGACCTTCAACCTTCTCTACGCCTTCCCGTTGTTGCTGCTCTCGGCCGGCGACAACTGGCTTGCCACTGTTTGCCGTCCGTTCGGGTGGGCGTTCGCCATCTGGGGTACGGCCCTGTACTGGTGGTCGGGAATCCTTTATGGAGTACAGCTGCGCCGGCTGGTGCGGTCGGGACGCGACACCGATCGGCCGGTTTGTCCCCGAGGGGATCCCGGGCACGCGGAAGCCGGCCGCATGGACGCGATGGACGCGGAGGTGGGTCGGTGAGAGCCGTCGTCATGGCCGGCGGGGAGGGGACACGCCTGCGTCCGATGACGGCCAACCAGCCCAAACCGCTGCTTCCCGTCGTCAACCGGCCGATCATGGAACATGTGCTGCGGCTGCTGCGGCGGCACGGGGTCGACGAGACCGTGGTCACACTGCAGTTCCTCGCAGCCCACGTCCGCGCGTACTTCGGTGACGGCGACGAGCTGGGCATGCACCTGTCGTACGCGACCGAGACCACCCCGCTGGGGACCGCCGGCAGCGTCAAGAACGCCCAGGACGCGTTGCGCCACGACCCCTTTCTGGTGATCAGCGGTGATGCACTCACCGACATCGACCTGACCGCTCTGATGGCCTACCACCGCAAGCGTGGCGCGCTCGTCACCGTCGCGCTCAAGTCCGTCCCGAACCCCCTGGAGTTCGGGATCGTCATCACCTCCGACGACGGCCGGATCGCCCGGTTCCTGGAGAAGCCAACGTGGGGGCAGGTGTTCTCCGACACGGTCAACACCGGCATCTACGTCATGGAACCGGAGGTCCTCGACCACGTCCCCGCGGGCGAGCCGGTGGACTGGTCCGGTGAGGTGTTCCCGAAGCTCGTCGCCGCCGGGGCGCCGGTCTTCGGTCACGTCGTCGCCGGTTACTGGGAGGACGTCGGCACCATCGACAGCTTCCTGCGGGTCCAGGCCGACGTGCTCGACGGCAAGGTCGACGTGGAGATCGGCGGCTTCGAGGTCTCGCCGGGGGTGTGGGTCGGCCGGGATGCCGACGTCCACCCCGAAGCGGTGCTCACCGGCCCGCTGGTCGTCGGTGACTACACCAAGATCGAGGCCGGCGCCGAGCTGCGTGAGTTCACTGTGATCGGCAGTAACGT
>NZ_CAAAFT010000256.1:8656-15964 GCF_900634765.1 Candidatus Protofrankia californiensis
CACTGTGATCGGCAGTAACGTCGTGGTCAAACCCGGCGCCTTCCTGCACCGGGCGGTGGTCCAGGACAACGCGCAGATCGGGCCGCAGACGAACCTGCGTGGCTGCGTGATCGGCAAGAGCACCGATGTGCTGCGGGCCGCGCGGATCGAGGAGGGCGCGGTCATCGGTGACGAATGCGTGATCGAGGAGGAGGCGTTCGTCTCCCACGACGTCAAGGTCTACCCGTTCAAGACGATCGAGGCCGGAGCGGTTGTCAACACCAGCGTCATCTGGGAGTCCCGGGGGCAGCGCTCGCTGTTCGGTCCCCGGGGGGTTTCGGGGCTGGTCAACGTCGAGATCACACCGGAGCTGGTGGTCCGTCTCGGCAGCGCATACGCCACGACCCTGCGCAAGGGATCGACGGTGACCACCGCCAGGGACGGTTCCCGGGCCGCCCGGGCGCTCAAGCGTGCGGTGACCAGCGCACTCACCGCGAGCGCGATCGACGTGCGGGATCTGGAAGTCGCGCCGATGCCGCTGGTGCGTTTCGACGTCCGTTCCTCCGACGCCGCCGGTGGCGTCGTCATTCGCGAGACCGAGGGTGACGCCGAACGCGTCGACATCATCTTCCTGGATTCCGAGGGAAGCGACCTTTCCTCCGCCGTCCAGCGCAAGCTCGACCGGGTCGTCAGCCGCCAGGAGTTCCGGCGGGCGTTTCCCGACGAGATCGGGGAGCTGCGTTTCCCGGCCCGCACGGCTGGCAGCTATGCCCGGGACCTGCTGGACCGGGTGGATACCTCCGGTCTGTCCGAAGCCGATCTGAAGATCGTGATTGACGCGGCCGGGGGAGCGGTGTCGCTGGTCCTGCCGACGCTGCTGGGACATCTCGGCGTGGACGCGCTCACCGTCAACGGCCGACTGGACGAGACCTTCCCAGCCGGGCCGCCCGGCGCCCGCCAGCGCACGCTGGACCGTCTCGGCGAGCTGGTGGCCAGCTCCCGGGCCGCGTTCGGGGTCCGGTTCGACCATACCGGTGAACGGATCACGATCGTGGACGAGCGTGGCGACCTGATCGACGACGAGCGGGCGCTGCTGGTCTTTCTCGATCTTGTCGCCTCCGAGAACCGGGGAGCCGAGGTCGCGCTGCCGGTGACGACCACGCGGGTCGCCGACCAGGTGACCCGCTTTCACGGACTGACGGTGCGGCGGACGTCGCTGTCGGCCGCTGACCTGACGCGGGCCGCGGGTGAGGCGAACGTCGTCTTCGCCGCGGACGGTCGCGGGGGATTCGTCGTTCCCGAGTTCGCCCCCGCGATCGACGGCGTGGCCGCGTTCGTCAAGCTGGCCGCACTGGTTGCCCGGACCCGGCTGCCCCTGAGCGCCATCGACGCGCGTATTCCGGCCGTGTCAGTGTTGCGCCGATCCGTGGCGACGCCGTGGGCGGCAAAGGGGACGGTGATGCGCCGGGTCGTGGAATCGGTCGATCCCGACGGAGGATGCACGATCGACACCACGGACGGCGTCCGGGTGGTACAGCCGGACGGCTCCTGGGTGCTGGTGCTACCCGATCCGGCCGAAGCCGTCACCCACCTGTGGGCCGAGGGATGTGCCACCACCGACGCCGGTCAGCTCCTGCAACGCTGGGGCGCCGTCGTCGCGGCCTTCCCCACCACTCCCCCCACATAGTCGGCCCCCACATAGTCGTTTCGCGACGACACGGGGACCCCTGCCTCTGTGGTTGGTGCCCACCTTTGGCTTGGTGATCACCTGGTAGTGATCGTCAAGGGATTCATCCGCAGGTGGGGTTGCTTCGCGACGATGTGCCGGATCCCGGCGTCCTGGGTGAGTGTGCTGAGGTGCGGCATTGCGGCGGCTTGCGATGCCCCGCTACGCTCGGCCCGCCGGGTAGCTGGTCGGCCTGTACGGTCGAACCTGGGCTGAAGCCGGGCCGGATATGAGCCCGGATATGGGCCGACGGTGGGGCGATCGTTGTTCGTCGCGTCGCCGGAGGCCTTGAGGAGTGTCGGAGCCGACGGTGGGGCGATCGTTGTTCGTCGCGTCGCCGGAGGCCTTGAGGAGCATCGGAGGCAATCCCCCGTGTACCCGGAGGACCTGAAGTACACCAAGGAGCACGAGTGGATCCGGGTGAACGATGCCACCGTGCGGGTGGGAATCACCTCCTACGCTCAGGAGGCCCTCGGTGACATCGTCTTCGTGACTTTGCCGGCGGTGGGGGAACGGGTGCAGGCCGGCCAGCCGTTCGGAGAGGTGGAGTCGACCAAGAGCGTCTCCGATGTCTACGCTCCGCTCTCAGGGGAGGTGATCGCCCGCAACGAGGTGCTCGACAGCACTCCCGAGCTGGTCAACTCCGATCCCTACGGTGAAGGCTGGCTCGTCGAACTGGCCGTCGACGACACTTCCGCGACCGTGTCACTGCTGGACGCCGCTGCGTACGCCCAGCACGTGAAGGCGTAGTAAAGATCTACGGAATATCTACGGAGCATCCACGGAATGCCGCCAACCGTTTACGTTGACGCTACGGACGCCACGCCGGAATAGCTCTCCCGCTCCCCTTTTCGCGGCTGTGCGCCTGATGCACTAGCCTCGTTGTGCGCCGGGAAAGCGATACGAGGCCAGGATGTCACGGTCGGTGTTGTCTGTTCCGGTCGTCTTGGGGCCGTTACCAGATGAGTAGGGGCCCTGAGGAGGAAGTGAACGTTTTCGCCACCCCAGGCGAGGTGGCCCGAGCGGCCGGCCAACCGCGTCCGCGGCAGTCCGGCAGGAAGCAGACGCGACCGTGTTCTGCACGAGGTGCGGACAGCAGAACCCGACCGATGCCCTGTACTGCGCACGGTGCGGGTCTCCACTGGTACGTCCAGGTGAGCCCATCGCGCCGGAACGGCCTGCCGAACAGACTTCCACGCTCAACCTCGCCGCCGCCCTGTCGGGCATCGAGGGCGACCATGTCGACGAGTCGACCGAGCGGGACGCGGTTGCCGCGGTCGACGCGTTGCCGCCCGGCTCCGGCCTGCTCGTGGTCAAACGTGGGCCCAACGCGGGCAGCCGCTTCCTGCTGGACGCCGATCTGACCACCGCCGGCCGTCATCCGGAGAGCGACATCTTCCTCGATGACGTGACCGTCTCGCGCCGTCACGCCGAGTTCCACCGGTCGCCGTACACCAAGGGCTTTGCGGTGCGTGACGTCGGTAGCCTGAACGGGACCTACCTCAACCGTGAGCGGATTGACTCCGCCGAGTTGTCCAGCGGTGACGAGGTGCAGATCGGCAAGTTCCGGCTGGTGTTCCTGACCGGGCCGATGATCTCGACGGGTGGCGGGGGCCCGCAGTGAGCCGGGGATTCCACCGATGAGCGCCGGTCGCGCCGCGGCCGGTTCGGTGTCTGCTGCGGCCCCGGCGTCACGGGGCCGGGTGGGTGCTTCCACCGCGAAGACCCTGACCATCGGCGAGGTTCTCGACCAGTTGCGGCTGGACTATCCCGACGTGACACTGTCCAAGATCCGCTATCTGGAGGCGGAGGGGCTCGTCGTCCCCGCCCGCACGAGCGCGAACTATCGCAAGTACTCCTCTGACGATGTCGCGCGGTTGCGCTACGTCCTCGGGGCGCAACGGGAGCGTTTCCTGCCGCTCAGAGTGATCAAGGAGGAGCTGGACTCCCTCGACCGCGGGCTGCTCCCACGGGAGCGTCTCGGACCGCGTCCGGTGGCGCCACCATCGCCTGGCGCCCTCGACGTCCTGCTCGACAGCGGCGAGCAGGTGCGGATGTCGCGGCGGGAACTGCTCGCGGCGACCGGCGTCAGCGAGGAGGAGCTCGCCGAGCTTGAGCAGTACGGGCTGCTTGCGCCCCGTCCCGGGGGCAGCTATTTCGACGGGGACGCGCTGGCTGTCGCGCGGACGTTTGCCGCGCTGAGCGGCTTCGGCATCCAGCCCCGGCATCTGCGTCCGTCGCGGGTGGCCGCCGATCGGGAGGCCGGTCTCATCGAACAGGTGGCGGCGCCCCTGCGGGGGCAGCGTGACCCGTTCGGCGGAGGGCGGGCGGAGGAGGTCCTGGACGAGATCGCCGGGCTGCTCATACGGTTGCATGCGGCTTTGCTGCGGTCCCGGCTGCACACCGGGCCAGGCGCGTGACACTCCCGGCCGGGAACGGATGGACTGTTGCCTGTCGACTGTTGCCTGCGTGGGCCGACTCGTGCGTGGGCACCTATCGTTGAATGGGGTGGAAGGCCTGCACAGTGACCGATCTTGTCGGAAGCACCGGGCCGCTGACGAAGACCGGAGACCGGGATACTGTCAGCCGGTGGCGGTTTACAGGTTCCGGTCGGATCATCCCGTCCTGCCCACCTGTGCGAGGAGGTAGATCGGTGCATCGGCTGGACATCGTCGGCGTTCGTGTCGAGCTTCCGTCGAAGCAGCCGATCGTCCTGTTGAAGGAGGTCGGTGGTGAACGTTACCTGCCTATCTGGATAGGCGCGGTGGAAGCAACGGCCATCGCGTTCGCGCAGGAGGGCATCACGACCGCTCGCCCGATGACTCATGACCTGATGCGTGACGTGTTGCGTGCGCTGCAGACCGAACTCACCAGGGTGACCATCAACGACCTCCAGGACGGAGTGTTCTTCGCCACACTCGTGTTCGGTAACGGGGTCGAGGTCTCGGCCCGACCATCGGACGCCATCGCGTTGGCGATGCGGATGGGGGCGCCGGTGTACGGCGAGGAGTCGGTGCTCGCCGAGGCCGGGATCACCGTGCCGGAGGAGCAGGAACAGGAACAGGAAAGCGAGCTGGAGAAGTTCCGGGAGTTTCTTGACACGATCTCGCCGGAGGACTTCAACACACCGGGTTCCTAACGGGCCGACGGCAGCGCGATAATGATCTTTTTGTGCTGCCGGCGCCCCGGATCCCGAGCTGCCCGGGGACCAAAGGCGGCGTGATCATGGTTTTTCGCGCTGCCAGCGGCCCGGATCCCCGGGTCGTTAGCGGGATTCCAGCCGATTCGTGCGGTTCGTCGCCTGCTGTGGCCGTGTGCGGTTGTATCCTCACAAAGGCTTGATCTAGGAACATTGTGGGTCTGTCACGGGACACGCCACTCGTGATCATTGATGGGATCGCCCAGGGCTCTTACCGTCGAGTCGAGGCTTCGGTCGATCCTGCTGCCGGCAGGGGTATGACGGGCGGCCGGTGAGACGAGGCGGTTGGGTGAGCCCAGGGTGGTTGGCTGGCGGACGCGACGACGACAGCGATGATCGGATGGCGATGATCGGACAGGGTCAGCTCTTCCCGGACGATCTTCCTTTGCCGTCCGGTGACGATGTCGGCTATCGGGGGCCCACCGCGTGTGCGGCTGCGGGTATCACGTATCGGCAGCTCGACTACTGGGCCCGTACGGGTCTGGTTGTGCCGAGCGTACGCGGCGCCACCGGGTCGGGCAGCCAGCGGCTGTACTCCTTCCGGGACGTGCTGGTCCTGCGCGTCGTACGCAAGCTGCTGGAGGCCGGAGTCTCCCTGCAGAACATCCGCGCCGCCGCCGACTGCCTGCGGGTGCGCGGGATCGAGGACCTTGCGCAGGTCACACTGGTCAGTGACGGGTCGACCGTGTACGAGTGCACCTCTGACGACCAGGTCATCGATCTCGTCCAGGGTGGTCAGGGAGTTTTCGCGATCGCGGTCGGCCGGGCCGTCCAGGACATGCGCGGGCAGCTGTCCCAGCTACCGACGGAGCGCCCCGAACGCCCGGGACACACCGGGCAGGCGGCGGTCGGCCATCCCAGGGACGAGTTGGCCAACCGGCGTGGCCGACGCAGTTCGGCCTGACGGACACAGTTCGGCCTGGGCCGCCTCCGGTGGATGTCGGCCGTCCGGGCGCCGATGCGGGTGGTGATCCGCGCGATTAACAAGGGTCCGTGGCGGCGTAGTGCGTGGTGCCGTGCGGCGCGGCACAGTGCGGGTCGGACTGTCCGGGCGTGCGGTGCGCCTCGGCGGACAGGTGGTCGACCTGGAGAGTGGTGTGGTCGATGTGGTGGTTGTCGCGAAGCCAGGCGTGCACCCCGACCCGAACGGCGTGGCAGTCCGCCTCGGGGTGCACCAGGACGTGCGCGGACAGCGCCGGTTCACCGGAGGTGATCTGCCAGATGTGCAGGTCGTGAACTTCGCTGACGCCCGGTCGGCAGGCCATGGCGGCCCCTATGTCGTCCGGATCAAGCCCGTCGGGCGCGGCCTCGAGGAAGATCCGACCGGAGGCGTGCAGGAGACCGGCGCCGGCTTTCAGCATGAGGGCGACGACGACGAGCGAGGCTATCGTGTCCGCGCGCCCCCAGCCGGTGACGAGGACGACCGCTCCCGCGACAATCGTGGCAACGAACGCGTAGAGGTCGTTGAGGATGTGCTGAAAGGCACCGTCGATGTTCAGGCTTGCCCGGTTGGCCCGGCTCATCGCCCAGGTCGCGGCGAGGTTGACAGCCACCCCGACGAGTGCGACGCCCAGGACGGGCCCGCCCGCCACATCACCGGGGGTGACCAGCCGCCCGATCGCCTCGAAGGTGAGCCAGCCGGCCAGCAGGAGCAGGGTGAGTCCGTTGACCTGGGCGGAGAGGATCTCCACCCGGCGCAGGCCGAACGTGTAGGCGCCGCCCGCCGGCCGTGCCGCGACCCGCAGAGCAGCCAGCGCCAGTACGATCGCCGCCGCGTCGGTGAGCATGTGGGCCGCATCCGACAGCAGCGCCAGGGAGTGCGCGAGCAGGCCGACGGCAACCTCCCCGACGAGGTAGACGAGGATGAGGCCGAGGGCGATTGTCAACCAGCGCCGGTCAGCGTCCACGGAAACGTCGTGCCCATGGCCGGCGTCCCGTCCATGGCTGTGATCCATTCCGCTATCCTCCGCCACCGGCCTTCCTTTCCCCGCTCTTCTTCCGCCTCGCTTTCCAACGTTACGTCCTTCGTCCCGGCTCCGTCATTTTATGCTGAAAATGGCTGCCGATATCGGATTCGTTGCTCCGGACAGCGGCGCTGTTTTCTTGCCGTCCGTTTCCACCGTCCTGGCAGGCGATTTCTCCGGGCGTCACGACCGAGGTGGCTTCCCGCCCGTGACGTGTCCGGGTGGGAGCGGTATCCGCGGTGGACATGGTTGCCGGTTCCATTGTTGTTTCCGGTGCCGTCGGTCGTACGCCGCAAGACCGGCCGGCCGGATCGCCGCGTTGCTTTTCCCGGATGCTCGGCGCGGCACTGCCGCCGGCCGTCCCCGCCGTCCCTGGCTGGTCACCAGCCAGTCGGCCGCTGACCAGCCGGTTGCCGACTACTGTACGTAAGGGAGCCGGC
>NZ_CAAAFT010000256.1:16409-17707 GCF_900634765.1 Candidatus Protofrankia californiensis
CCGACTACTGTACGTAAGGGAGCCGGCTGGTCACCCCGCTGTTTCCAGACTGTCGGTTGCCTGCCGTACGATCGCGAACTGTGGCTGACAAACCCGCGGTACTCGCGCATGGCCTGCACAAGCGCTTCGGTGCGAGCGTCGCGCTCGCCGGTCTTGATCTCAGCGTGGCAACCGGGACCGTGCATGCGGTCCTCGGTCCGAACGGCGCGGGCAAGACGACTGCCGTGAGAATTCTCACCACCTTGTTGCGCGCCGATTCCGGACATGCCGAAGTCCTGGGTCTTGACGTCAGCCGGCGCGCGGACGAGCTGCGGTCACGAATCGGGCTCACCGGTCAGTACGCCGCCGTCGACGAACGGCTCACCGGCCAGGAGAACCTGGAGATGTTCGGCCGGCTCTACCGGCTGCCGGTCGTTTCGGCACGGACCCGCGCCGAAACCCTGCTGGAACGCTTCGACCTCACCGATGCCGCCCGTCGTCAGGCCGGCACCTATTCCGGTGGTATGCGCCGGCGCCTCGACCTGGCCGCCAGTCTGATTCTCGCGCCGCCCATGCTGTTTCTCGACGAACCCACGACCGGGCTCGACCCGCGCAGCCGGATCCGGATGTGGGAAGTCATCGAGGACCTCGTTCGGGAGGGCACAACCGTCCTGCTGACGACGCAGTATCTGGAGGAGGCCGATCAGCTGGCCCGGCGCATCTCGGTGATCGACGGTGGCCGGGTCATCGCCGAGGGCACCGCCGACGACCTGAAATCGCAGGTGAGTGGGGACCGCCTCGACATCGTGATCGCTCGTGGCGGGGACGTCGACGCCGCGCGCGGTGTGCTGGCGCGTTTCGCCTCCGGCGAGGTGACGGTCGACGTCAACCAGCGGCGTCTGAGCGCACCGATGAACCGCGGTGCCGGCGTGCTGCCGGATCTGATCCGCGGTGTCGACGAGGTGGGCGTGACTCTCGAGGACATCGCGTTGCATCGGCCCACCCTCGACGATGTCTTCCTGGCACTCACCGGCCATCACGCGCGAGACGAAGCCGTGCCCACGAACCCGGACGAGACCATCACCGAGGAGCTGGTGACAACGTGAGCACTATCAGCGGCAGCGCTGCCGCCGTTGCGGTACGGCCACTCGAGGGCCGCAGCCGGGTTGTCTGGTCGCTGCTGGACGCCTGGGTCATCTGCCGGCGCAACCTGATCCAGGTCCGGCGGGTACCCGAACTGCTGGTGTTCTCCACGATCCAGCCGGTGATGTTCGTATTGCTGTTCGTCTACGTGTTCGGCGGCGCGATCAACGTCGGGC
>NZ_CAAAFT010000256.1:17732-23926 GCF_900634765.1 Candidatus Protofrankia californiensis
CCGCGGCCTGATCGACCGGTTCCGCTCGCTACCGATGTCGCGAGGCGCGCTGCTGGCCGGTCGGACCCTGTCGGACCTGGTACGCAACGCGTTCGTAGTTGTGATCATGTTGCTGGTCGGGATCGCGGTCGGCTTCCGCTTCGGCGACACGACCGTGATCGCGGCGTTGGTCGGATTCGCGCTCGTGCTGCTGTTCGCCTATGCCTTCTCCTGGGTGTCGGCGGTGATCGGACTGTCGGTGCACAACGCGGAGGCGGCGCAGTCGGCCGGGTTCATCTGGGTCTTCCCGCTGACCTTCGCCAGCTCCGCGTTCGTTCCGGTCAGCTCGATGCCGGGCTGGTTGCAGGCCTTCGCCGAGCATCAGCCGATCACCGTGACGATCGACGCGACACGGGCGCTGTTCCTCGGTGGTCCGGTCGCCTCCACACTGGCCCAGTCGTTGGCGTGGTGTGTCGGGCTGCTTGCGATCTTCGTGCCGTGGTGTATCAGCGCCTACCGGCGGTCCACCAGCAGCTGACCCGCCGGCTGGCGTCACCTGCTTGGTCAATTGGTCGACCAGCCAGGCAGGTGGTCACGGCAGATGCTGGACCGGACATACTTGGTCCGGGGACGATGCACGGATGCCCCCGTCCGGTAGCGTCACATCCGCGGAAACCATCGGAGTCAGGGAAAACCCCGCCTTGACCGGATCTTGCCGTTAGGTTGGTGCTCCGTCGTGGCATCAGTTTGATCGCGGGGAGGTCGCGGTGTCGGGCACTCGGCGGGTCCGGACACTCGTCACCGGCATCCAGACGTGCCTGGGCGAGGCGCTGAGCCTTGCCGATCAACTGGACGCGTTGGCCGACCAGGCCGAGCTGCCCGGCTCGCCAGGGTCGGCGCCTGCGGGCCGGGTCCGCCCGCCCGGCCGACGTGACCTTTCCGAGGACGCCTGGCATGCCGTCCCCGGCACCGCCGACGAGCAGCTACCGGCCGCGATCGGCATGGCCGCCGCGATCGCCCGTGAGCAGGCGCCGGACTTTGCCGGAGCACCCTGGCCGTCACCGCTGTGGACGTCACTGGGACGGGCCGGCCGTGCGTTGCCGGAGGCCCGCATCCTCGAGTCACCGCAGGGCCGGGACCGTCCGCGTCCGCGGACAGCGGCCGAGCGTCCCTACCGGCCGGGGCTGTGGCGGGTGGGCAGGGTGTTCGTCCCGCCGCTGCTGCCCGGCGGGGACGCCGCCGAGGTGCCACTGGCCGTCAGCCTTCTCGACGGGAGCAACCTGCGGATCGTGGTGGATCGCGATCGCCGTGCCGAGGGTGTCGGTGTTGTGCGTGGCCTGCTCACCCGCGTTCTCGCGGCAGCGCCGCCAGGATCGGTCCGGGTCACCGTGTACGACCCCTACGAGCTGGGCGCCGGGCTCGCCGGCTTCGCTCCGCTGCGGGCTGCCGGTGTGGTAAGCCCCACCCTGACCACCCGGACCCGGCTGGAGGGCGTCCTGGGGGAGCTGTCCGCGGACGTCGGTCGCATCACCGTCGACCGGCTGGGCGGACGGTTCGCCTCCCTGCGGGAACGGGAGGCTGCCGGTCTGCCCCGGGCCGAGCCGTGGCGGCTGCTGGTGCTGCTGGCCTGGCCGTCGCTTGCCGACGACGCCGCGCGGGCGCTGGAAGCGATCACCGCGCAGGGTCCGGCGTGCGGAGTGCACGTGATCGCGTTGGTGGAGGAGGGCGGTACGGTCGCCGTCGCCCGGGCGGGGCACGACACGCTGACCAACGCCGAGACTCTGCGTGCAACCGGATCCGCCGAGGATTCCACCGGCATGGATCTTCCCGCTGGTGCCCGGAGCATTCCCGGGGGCAATCCGGCTTCCGCAGACATTCCGGCGACCTGGCGGTGTTCGCTGTCCGGGCCGCTGGAATGCGAACTGGACGACCCGCCACCGCCTGAGCTGGTGGCCGCGGTCGCCGAGTCCGTCGCAGCCGCGACAGCCGTCGAAGCCGCTCGGCCACCGGACGCCCGGGCGCTCCTTCCCGACACGTTGTGGAGCTTCGACGCAGCCGGCGGTCTGAGTGTTCCGGTGGCGTTCGGACCGGACGGCCCGGTGACTCTCCGTTTCAACGACGACACCGTCCATGCGCTCGTGGGCGGGCAGGCGGGCTCGGGCAAGTCGACGTTGCTGCTCGACGTGGTGTATGGGCTGGCTGCCCGCTACGCCCCGGACCAGTTGCGGTTCCACCTGCTCGACTTCAAGGAGGGCCTGGAGTTCGCCCAGTTCGCACCCCGCGGTGACGACCCGTTCGTCCTGCCGCACGCGGACACCATCGGGATGGACAGCGACCGGGAGTTCGGCGTCGCCGTGCTGCGCCATGTCCGCGCCCAGATGCAGCGTCGCGCCCTGGCCATGCGTGCCGTTGGAGCCCGGGACCTGCGTGGGCTGCGGGTCGCGCGCGGCAGCGCCGGATGGCCGCGGATCATGGTGGTGATCGACGAGTTCCAGGTGATGCTCACCCCGCTCGACGCGGTGTCGCGGGAGGCGGTCTCCCACCTGGAGGTGCTTGCCCGCCAGGGGCGCGCCTACGGCATCCATCTGCTGCTGGCCAGCCAGACGCTGTCGGGGATCGACGCCCTGGACGCCACGGCCGGCAAGCGTGGTTCGATCTTCGGTCAGTTCGCCCTGCGGATCGCGCTGCGCACCTCGATCTCGGAGTCCCGGGTGTTGCTGTCGACCACCAACGAGGCGGCGGGAGCGCTTGCGGGCGTGGGGGAGGCCATCGTCAACCGGCGTAACGGCCATCCGGCCGGCAACGAACTCGTACGGGTGGCCTATCCCGACTCGGCGGTGCTCGCGACGCTGCGCGCGAGCCTTGCGCGGGCGAGCGCGGCCGGCGTGCCGGGCATGGGAGCACCCCGGGTCTTCGTCGGCCACGCACCGGCGGTCCTGGACGACAATCGGCTCTACCGGTCGCTTGCGGGCACGCCCATCCCGGTCGAACATGCCGAGCGCGACGGCGGGGGCGGCATCGAGACCGGCACCGCCGACGTGGGAGCCATCGAGGCCGGCGCGACCGAAGACGGCACCGCGGTCGGCGAGGACACCGGCGCGGTGGCCGAGCCGCTGGCACTGGTGGGGGTTCCCCTCGACCTGCATCCGGCTGCTGTGGGCGTGCGGCTGTCCCCACTGCCAGGACGTAACCTCGCGGTGCTCGGACCACTGCGTCGGGAGGCGGTCGGAGCGCTGCAGGCGGCCGTGGTGAGCATCGCAGGCCAGGCCGCACCGGGCGGCGTGCAGGTCGACATCGTCGCGGTCACCGCTGAGACCACCCAGGCGGCCGAGGTGCTCGCCGAACGGGTCCGTGCCTTCGGGCAGCCTGCCCAGGTCCATCCGCCGGCAGCGCTGCGCCGGGTGCTGCGGGAGACCAGCGACGAGGTACGGATTCGGGAGGAGTCCTCCCTGGCCTTCGCGACCGGCGAGCCGGTGTCCGGCGATCGGCTGCCCGGTGACCGGGCAGCCGGCGGGCCCATGCGGCTGCTCGTCCTGTTCGCCGCCGACGCGGGACGGGCCGTCCTGGAGGCCAAGGAGCAGCCCGCCCGCCGCTCGGGTCTGGACGATCTGCGTTTCGTGACCCGTCGGGGCCCTGGCCAGCGGGTGCACCTGCTGGGCTGGTGGCGCGGTCCGGGCCGGTTGCTCGACGATCTCGGCCCGATGCACCGCGACGACGTGGGGGCGTGGGTCGCGGTCGGCGTGCCCGCGGGTGATCTGTTCAGCCTCGCGGGCAACCGGTCGGTCACCGCCGGGACGAGCCCGAACCGGGCGGTCCTGTTCGACCGGCACGGGCATGCGGAGGCACGCACGATCGTCCCGTTCTCGCCGCTGCGTGGGCAGCCCGGGGCTTCCGGATCGCTGGAGGGCCAACGGCGGAGCGATCATGCTTTTTCCGCGCCCGGGGTCCGGGGGGACACCGCGGGTATCCGTCCTGTGGATCACCGGAAAGGGCTGCCGGAGTGACCGGGCCGGCTGGACGAGTCGACGACAACGGCGCCGGCAGCCGTCCCACACCGCCGGTCGCCGGGGTGGCGATCGAGTCCGGAATCGGTGCGTCCGCAACCCACGAGGCGAGAATCATGGTTGACGTGCCCGACCAGCCGGGTGGATCCCTCGCTGTACCGGATGCTGATCCACAGCGTCGGGTCGATGCCCTACACGACCCCGATCTCGACGACCCGCTGATCGCGGCTGTGCGTTATCGGACGTTGCTCGCAGAGCTCAACCAGGCCAGGAGCAAGGTGGCGGACCGGGTGCTCGCCGGCCAGGAGCGGCGTGCCGCGCTCGCGCGGGCGCACCGGGAATCGGCGGAGGCGATCCGTTCCAAGGTTGAAGAGGTCTGGCGGATGGTGGCCGAACCGCTCGCGCATCACGGGATCAGCACCCTCGATCAGCTCCGGCCGCCGCCGTCGGACCAGGCCGATCACAACGTACCCGCCGTCGCCAGACCCGATCACGCCGTATTCGATCATGACATACCCGTCGTCGCCAGACCCGAGCGCGGTGGACGGCCGATCGCCCGGGCACAGCACCGTCGCGGTGAGCCGGGCCGGACGCGGACGACCGGCGCCGTGCCGCAGCGACGGACGCGTACCAGGCAGACCCCGGCCGGGGCAGTCGCTTCCGGCGCTGGTGCGGCAGTCCCGTTCGAGCCGTCCGAGGCGCCGGGGCGCGCCCACGAACTGTGTCTCACCGCGATGGGGCACGCCGCCGAGTTGCGAGCGGTCACGCGGGCCGGTTCGAGCGCCTCGACCGCGATCGTCATCGGCCTGGGCTGCCTGCTGGCGGCCGGCGGCGTGACCGTGTTGCGGGTGTTGCTCGGGGTCGAGGCGCTACCATCCCTTACCGGCGCCGCCGTTGTCGCCGCCGTCTGCGTGACGGCTCTGACCGACGCGGGGCGGGCGGAGGTTGCCCGTGCGGCGCTGCTCGGGGCCGGTACGGCAGGCGCCGCGGTGTTGGCGACCGTGCGGGTCGTGTCCCTGGACCCGACCGACGTGATTGCTTCGCTCGCCGCGCTGGTGCTGGCGGTCCGGTTCGGGCTCGGGGTCGGTGCACCGCGACGTCCGCAGCGGAAGTGAACCGGCCACAGGGTGTCCAGGGCATGACCCCCCACGTGGGATACAAGAGCGGATGTGACGGAAGAAGGGCAGGACCTCCGTGACGAGCACCATCGCCGACGTCAAGTCCCAGCTTGGTGAGGCGTTCAGGCGTACCGACGAGGTCACCGGTCAGCTGGACGGCGCGCTGACCATGATCGAAGAAGCGCAGGCCATCGTTCTGGCGGCGACCGACGGCAGCGCGCACCGCGCCGTGGAGCAGCTGACCAGCGCCTTGGTGGAGACCCGGGAGCGCATCCAGGACTCGTTGGCAGCACTCGGATCGGCGGTTCAGGAAGTTCGCGACTACAGCGACGGCCTGTAGATCGTCCACGGCCGACCGCCTCCGCACGGCCGGCCGTGGATTCTGGTGTCCGTGCCGGCCTGGGCGATCGGCCCGACCGCGACCGCTCCGCGCGGTGGGGTGGGGTGGGGGTGAGTTGGTACGCGAGGCTGCCGGCGTGCACCGTCAGCGTGACGATGTCGCCCGGCGTGATTGGCCCAGTGAGGCGCGGCAGCGTGATCCGTGTGGACCAGCCCTTGTCACACGGGCGTTTGCCGCCCTTTGGCCCCTGGACACAGGTGGTGGTGCCGACTGGTGGCCGGTCCATCGGCTTGCCCGCGCCGCTCGTCAGGTACGAGACGAACGTGTCGAACGACTGCGACCCGTCGCAGTTGTGCGTCACCAGGTAGGCCATCGGCGACACCTGGCCGACGACCTTGAACGACCGGGTGAACACGTAGAAGCACGAGTCAGCCGGCCAGGTGTTGGCGGTGACGCAGTCTTTGTCCATCCGCCACGCCTTGATCTTGTCTCCGGTGGCCGGGCCGGATCCAGCCTCGCGAAGGCGCGTCGATCATGTGCGCGGCGTAACCTCCAACGGTTTGTCCCGCTCCCCCTGTTCAGGGTGGACCTCACCGGCGCCTCGCTGGACGGGGCGAACCTCACCAGCACGGCGGGGCTGACGCAAGCGCAGATCGATGCCGCCCAGGGGGACGCAGACACGCGGCTGCCGGACGGGCTGACCAGGCCGGCAGCATGGACCACCCCGCCGCCCTGACCCTTGCTGCCGGCGCC